>DATJXN010000156.1 GCA_035500095.1 Candidatus Binataceae bacterium | reverse complement strand
ACCGGGGGCGGCGCGGTGCTCGCCGAGGCGAATCGCCGCCGGCTAGCGGCATGCGGCACGGTCGTGTATCTGCATGCGCGGCCCAGCTTGCTCTGGCAGCGCGTGCGCCACGACCGCAACCGGCCCTTGCTCGCGACTCCTGACCCGCAGAAGACGCTGGAGACGCTGTACGCGCAACGCGACCCGCTGTATCGCGAGATCGCCGCGATAGTGCTCGAGACCGGACGCCAGAGCGCGCAGACGCTCGCCAAGGAGCTGCTGAGCCGGCTCCAGGACTCATGCCGACTGTCCGCCTAGAGCTCGGCGCGCGGGCGTACTCGATCGACATCGGCGCGGGGCTGCTCGACGAGGCGGCGCTCTACCGGCCATGGATCGGCTCCGGGCAGGTCGCGGTGGTCACGAACCGGGTGGTGGCACCGCTGTATCTCGCGCGCGTCGAGCGTGCGCTGAGGCGTGCTGGCGCGAGCCCGATCGCCGTGGTGGTCGAAGACGGCGAGCAAGCGAAGAGCTGGGAGACGCTAGACAGGGTGATCGGAGCGATGCTCGCGGCGCGCTGCGGCCGCGACGCCCTGCTGGTCGCGCTTGGCGGCGGCGTCGTCGGCGACCTCGCGGGCTTCGCGGCGGCGGTCTACCAGCGCGGCATCGCGTTTCTGCAGCTGCCGACGACGCTGCTCGCGCAAGTCGATTCGTCGGTCGGGGGCAAGACGGCGATCAATCACGCGCTCGGCAAGAACATGATCGGCGTGTTCCATCAACCGCGTGCAGTGATCGCCGATGTGGCGACTCTGGAGACATTACCGGACCGGGAGCTGAGCGCCGGTCTCGCCGAAGTCATCAAGCACGGCCTGATTCTGGACCTGGAGTTCGTTGAATGGCTTGAAGCAAACATGGCAAAGCTGCGCGCTCGCCGGCCGCAGGCGCTGCAATTCGCGGTGCAACGCTGTTGTGAGCTGAAGGCTCGGGTCGTGGCGGCGGACGAGCGCGAGAGCGGGCTGCGCGCAATCCTGAATTTCGGCCACACCTTCGGCCATGCCATCGAGCTAGGGCTCGGCTACGGCGACTGGCTGCATGGCGAAGCGGTCGCTGCCGGCATGGTCATGGCAGCCGAACTTTCGATGCGCTCCGGCGGCCTGGGCGCCGCGGAAGTCGCGCGCGTGCGTACCCTGATCGAGAGCGCCGGACTGCCGGTCCGCGGGCCAGCGCTCGAGAGCGCCCGCCTGCTCGAGCTGATGCGGGGCGACAAGAAGGCGGTGGCCGGCGGGCTGCGCTTTGTGCTCCTGGATGCCCTCGGCCGAGCCAGCCTGCGCGAAAACATAGATCCGCGGCTGGTTTCCGACAGCATCGCCGCATCTGCCTAGGCGGCCCGCGGCGCCGCAGCCTTGTAACGCCGTAGTCCCGCAGGTATATTTCAAAGTTCGCCCCGAGTTTTTGTGCGGCGCCGCGAAATGGCGGTTTTGGCTTTGGATATCAATATCTTGCACATGAGCGAGCGATTTCATCCTGGAGTTCAGGGACTCTACGACCCGGCGCACGAGCACGATGCTTGCGGCGTCGGCTTTGTCGCGCACATCAAGGGCAGGAAATCGCACGCGATCATCGATCAAGGACTCACGATTCTGAAGAATCTCACCCACCGCGGCGCGGTGGGCTGGGACCCGAAGCTGTCGGATGGCGCCGGCATCCTGATCCAGATTCCCGATCGTTTCCTGCGCGAGGAGATGGCCGCGCGCGGCGTCGCGTTGCCTCCGCCGGGCCGCTACGGCGTCGGCATGATCTTCCTGCCGCGCGATCCGGCGAGCCGGCTCGCCTGCGAATACGAAATCGAGCGCGCCATCAAGGACGAGGGTCAGGAGCTGCTCGGCTGGCGGGACGTGCCGGTGGACAATTCGGACCTCGCCGAGCCGGCGCGCAAGCTCGAGCCGGTGATCCGCCAGGTGTTCATCGGCCCCGGCGCCGGCGTCACGGTCACCGATGCGCTCGAGCGCAAGCTCTACATCATCCGCAAGAGCTCCGGTCACGCCATCCGGTCCCTCCGGCTGCAGCACGGCGGCGAATTCTACGTGCCGTCGATGTCGGCGCGCACGCTCTGCTACAAGGGCATGCTGATGGCCTATCAGGTCGGTGAGTACTACCTCGACCTGAAGGACCCGCGCGCCGACTCGGCGCTCGCGCTGGTGCACCAACGTTTCTCGACCAACACTTTCCCTTCGTGGGATCTAGCGCACCCGTTCCGGATGATCTGCCACAACGGCGAGATCAACACGGTACGCGGCAACGTCAACTGGATCCGCGCCCGCCAGGGCGCGATCTCGAGCCCGGTGCTGGGGGAGGATCTCGGCAAGATCTGGCCGCTGATCTATGACGGCCAGTCCGACTCGGCCTCGTTCGACAACGCGCTCGAGCTACTGGTTATGGGCGGCTACCCGGTTGCGCATGCCGTGATGATGATGATCCCGGAAGCGTGGGAGAACCACGCGCTGATGGATCCGAGCCGGCGCGCCTTTTACGAGTACCACGCCGCGATGATGGAGCCTTGGGACGGTCCGGCGTCGATCGCCTTCACCGACGGCCGCCAGATCGGCGCGACGCTGGATCGCAACGGCCTGCGTCCTTCGCGCTACA
>DATJXN010000155.1 GCA_035500095.1 Candidatus Binataceae bacterium | reverse complement strand
GCTCGCTGCGGCCCTGGCGCTGCGCGCAGCGATTCCGGGACGGAGCGGCGGACTTGGCGGGCCCATAGCCGTAATTGTGCTGGCGATGATCGGCACCAAGCTGGTGATGGTCGGCGCGCCGATACGTACCGGCTATCCGCTCGCGGAATTTCTGCACACGGGCCTCGGATGCGCCGTCGGGACCTGCGCGCTGGCGGCGCCGCCCTGGATAGCGCTTTGGTGGGCGGTCAAGCGAGGCGCGCCGACGAGCGGCGCGGCCGCGGGAGGATTGATCGGCGCGGCCGCGATGCTTTTTTCCTTCGCCCTGATGCGCCTCAATTGCGAGATCGACGAACCGTTGCATCTTATCACCTGGCATTTGATGCCCGTGCTGCTGCTTACCACGCTATCCGCCGCCGCCGGTGCCGCATGGCTGCGCTTTCGCCCGCGCGCGCGGCTGAGCGAGAGATCCGGAGGTGGTCCGGCGATGTGACTTTTCGCCGCGATTTGGGGAACCTTACTGTGAGACGGGCGATTCCGAAGAAGAGCTCACAAGCAAGCGGATCGGCCAATTCAATCAACCAATTCAATCAATATGATCAGCCTTCGCCGTCCACGAACCTTTTCCTTGTATGCATTGGCTTTGATCGCCGCGGCCGCGACGAACGTCAGCGCCGCCTCGGGTCGGGCCGCTGAATCGGCGCCGCAGAACACGGGCGCGCAGCAGACGGCGGTTTTTGCCGGCGGATGCTTCTGGGGCGTGGACGCGGTCTTCAAACACGTCAAGGGAGTGGACCGGGTCGTCTCTGGTTATGCCGGGGGCGCCCCTGCGACCGCGGAGTACGAGGTCGTGAGCACCGGGACGACCGGACACGCGGAATCCGTGGAGGTTACTTACGATCCGTCGGAAATATCGTATGGCGATCTGCTCGAGGTGTTCTTCAACGTTGCGCACGACCCGACCGAACTTGACCGGCAAGGTCCCGACACGGGATCGCAGTACCGCTCTGCGATTTTCGTGACCAATGCGGAGCAGAAAAAAGTCGCCGACGCCTATATCGCCAAGCTCAACCAGGCGAAGGCGTTTCCCGATCCGATCGTCACCCGGGTCGTTCCGCTGAAGGGCTTCTATCCCGCCGAGGCCTACCATCAGAACTACCTCGAGCGCCATCCCGATAATCCCTATATCGTGATCAACGATCTGCCCAAGCTCGAACTGCTGCGCGAAAAATACCCCAAGCTCTATAAGCCGTAGAAAAGTGAACGCATCGCGCCGCGCACCCCTGCATGAGCCGCGCGCTCAAGGACGGTTTCGCTCTCTTCAATGCGTGCGAGCTTCGGAGCGCGTCACGCTCTAACACCGAGCAGCCGGCTCGTGCTACGCTGCGCCGCCTGAAGGCTCGGGAATTCACGAGGGCCGCTGCGAGGGAGAGAGGCGATGGAAATCGGTAAGTTGGGCGCGTTTTGCTTCATGGATGCGATGCCAGCGCCGGAGAGCGCCGCGTTTTGCCGCCGGATCGAGCGGATGGGTTACAAGGTCATCTGGACGCCCGAGGCGTGGGGACGCGAGCCATTTGCGCACGGCGGCTACGTGCTCGCCAATACCGAGCGCCTCATATACGCAACCGGCATCGCCAACGTGTGGGTCCGCGATCCGGCGGCGATGGCCTCGGCGGCGAGGACGCTGGCCGAACTTGCCTCCGATCGCTTTATTCTCGGCATCGGCGTAAGCCATCGCTCGCTGGTCGAGGATCTCCGCGGGCACAAATACGTCAAGCCCTTAAGCTACCTGGGCGATTACATTCCGCGGATGAAATCGTCGCTCTACAACGCGGTTGCGCCCAAGACCGAGCCGCCCCTGGTTATCGCGTCGCTGCATCCCAAATCGCTCGCACTTGCGGCGCGCGAGGCTCATGGCACCCACACCTATTTGTGTCTGCCGCCGCATACCGCGCAGGCGCGCGCCATCATGGGCCCGGACAAATGGGTCTGCGCGAGCGTGGTGGTTATCATGGAGCGCGACGCCGGCAAGGCGCGCGCCCGTGCGCGCGAGCATCTGAGCTTTTACGCCAACCAGGACAACTATCGCCGGATCCTGATCTCGCAAGGGTTCACGGCGGAGGACTTCGAGAACGGATGCAGCGATCGCTTGATCGACGCGGTGATTGCGTGGGGCAGCGAGGACAAGATCAAGGAACGGATCGACGCGCAACTCGCGGCCGGCGCGAATCACGTCTGCATGATGCCGCTAAGATGCGATAACCCGTGGCTGCCGGACGAGCGCGCATTCGAGGCTTTCGCTCCGCGCTGAGACGTTCGTCGCGCTGACGGCCTCAGCCACTCACTCGACCGAAAGCTCCGCGCGCGTGGCCTTGCCGCCGTCCTTGATCCCGTCGGCGTTGAGCTTGGGCGCCGCTATGGTGATCCGGCCGGGATCGATTTTTCCGCTGAGCGCCTTCTGCACCGCGTTGGCGCGATCTTCGGCAAGTTGCTTGAGATCGGCGTCGGTGACCTTGGTGTTGGCGATCATGAGCTTTTTCATCGCGTCGGGGTCAAGCGATTTGTTGAGTCCGAGGAGGTCGCGCGGCTTGTCGAACTTCGCCGCCTTGTAGGCGCGTTTCAGGTACTTGTCGTACTCGTCCGGCGTGACCTGGACGCTCGCCAGGTCCACGTTCGCCGGATTCTGATCGTTGTCGAGCACTTTCTGCTTCGCCACGCTTTGTTCGACCAGCGCCGCAGGCAGCCCTTCGCGGTCGATTTTTGGATCGATTCTGCCCGTGATAACGAGCTTGAGCGCGGGCCGCTCCTGCAAGGCCTTGGCGACCGTATCCAGCTTCTTCATCTCCGATGCGGTTACGTTCGCCCAGCCGGGAGCGAAGACGACGTAGTTGAGATCCTGGCCGCCGCCCGCGCCTCCTCCGGCGACTCCGTTGACGGCAGAGGCGATCAGGCTGAAGGGCGAAGTTACCGCCTTCATGATCAGATTGACCACGACGTGCACCAATACCGCGCCGATGCTGAATTGCGGATCCGAGAGCGAGCCCGACACCGGAATACGAAGGTCGATTTGGCCCTGCGGATTCTTGAGTAGTGCGACGGCGAGGCGGATCGGCAGATTGAGCGCGTTGGGGCTCTCGACCTTATCGCCGAAGGTCAGTTGGTCGATTAAGATATGGTTTTCGGCGGTGAGCTTTTGCTGATCGAGCAGGTAATGCACGTCCACCGTCAGCGCGCCTTTGACTATCGGGTAGCCGGTGTACTTGGCCGAATAAGCCGAGAGGTCCGTCAGTTCCACGTTCTCGGCCTTGGCCTTGATATCGACGAACGCGAGCGGAGTGAGCGGATTGACCTGGCCGCTGATGGTCAGCGGCGAGCTGCCATTGACCTGTCCGTCGAGTTCGACGTCGGCCGGCGTCGTGGAACTCGTGCCGAAGGTTCCCACCTTGCCTTTGATCTGCGTGAGGTCGGCCGAGTAGTTGGGTTTGATGAAATTGTCGGTGTAGTTGACCTGGCCGCCGCTAAGGTTGATCCCTCCGATTTCGAGGTTGGCGGGAAGCGGCGCCGGGCTCGGCGCGGCGGCAGGAGTTGCGGCGGCTGCGGCTGCGGTGGGCGTGGGTAACGGCGTCGGTGCGGGCGTCGGGGCCGGTGCGGTCGAGCCGGGGGCTCCGTGCGCGCGCGTCAGCGAGACCCCCGCCTCTTCGGGACTGGCCGTGACGTCACGCAGGTTCAGGCGGCCGTCCGAATTGAGAATGATCCGCGCGTAGAAGTCGCTCAGATCGAGCGCCGCCACGTGGAGCTTGGGCGGGCCCGCGCCCATCAGGAAATCGATCCCGTTCGCACTGAACGAGCTCCAGCGCAGAAAGCTCTCGTTGGTCACCTTGTCGAGCATCTTCACGCTGACCACGGCGGCGCTACCGCGATAACTCACGCGCATCTCCTTGCGCGCGCGCTCGTCCGCCACTCCGACCTCGCCGTTCATGGTCAGGGCGGCGCTGGAGATTTTGGTATTGAGATGGCTGGTGACGTAAGGGTCGAACGGCGCGAGATCGAGGCGGCGAATGGCGATACGCAGATTCACCTTGAGCGGTGTCGGCGTAACCGTGCCGGCCACCTTGAAGCTGCCCTTGCGGTTGAGGATGCCGTCGAGGTCGAGCGCGATCGGCTTGGTGAGATCGTCCGATATGTTCTTCAGATGAAGATTAAGCGGCGCGACGGCGACCGCCACCTTTTGCGGCATCGCCTCGTCCTCGACGCGAATCTCGGTTTTCTCAAGCGCCACGGACGCAACCTGGTAATGCCACTGTCCGGGCGAAGGAGTCGGCGCCGCGGCGGGCAAGCGGGCGCGAGTTTTTGCCGTCCTACGGCTCCTCCGTTCGCGTGCGGTCGAAGCGGCGAGGCGCTCGCGCGCCGACGGCGGGGTTTGCGTTGGCGCCTTTTTCTCCGCCGGGAGCGTCGCCGCTGCGGACTTCTCCGCCGTTGATTTTTTTTCGGGCGCCTTCTTCTCGCTGCGCCTGGATGACGCGCGCGAGCGGCGCGGCACGGCAGTGGTGGGCTTGGCCTCGGGCGTCGCCGCCCCCCGCATCAGCGAAGCCAGGCTCAGCTGGCCATTCCGATCGCGCCGAACGAACACTTGCAATCCCTCGAAGCGCACTTCGCTGACCGTCGCCCGATGCGAAGCGAGATCGACCGCGCCGATCGAGGCGCTCAGCTTGTTCCATCCGATCGGGCTTTGGCTCTCGCCGGGAGCGCGCAAGTCGAAATTGTCCAGCGCCACGCTCGCCGGCGCCGTATGCACGTTGAACTTGCCGGGGGCGAAGAAAGTCTGGATGGCGGCGTGGGTTGTGAGTTTGCCGGATGCGACGGTTGCCGCGAGAAACTGCTTGGCGAAACCCTGCAGCGCGGGGATGTCGATTGTGTCGAGCGTGACGTCGGTCGTCGCCTGCGATTGAGCGAGGTCGAGCGCGCCCCTGATCACTATCGAGCCACCGCCGCTAAGCGTCGTCCCGAACTCGTACGGAGCCGGCGCTTTCTGTCCCACCGTACGCAGGTCTTTGAGCACGACGTGCAGGTTGCCGAGAGTCAGCGCCGCGGGCGGCGCGACGCTATTGTCGGTTATCAGTACCGCGCCGTTGGTCAGTTCCAGCGCTGCCAATGCGAAGTCGGCGGAGGCCGGCGACGCGGCCGCCGCCGGCGCTTGGGGTGTGGCTGCCGCCGCGGGTGGAGCGTTCGCGGTTAGCTGCGCGCTCACCGCTGCCGGTGTCGGCGTGGCGGCCGAAGTGGCAATCGTCGCGGTGGTAGGCAAAGCGGTCGACGCAGCACTGGCGGCGGCGGATGTTTTCGCGGGTGTGGGGGCAAACGTGGGGGCAGATGTGGAGCTCGGCACGGCCGACGATACGGAGCTCGGCACGGCCGAAGGGCGTGCTGCTGCGAGATTTGCGGCAGCCGGGCTCGGCATCGCAGAGGGCGAGACCGCCGACGCATTTGCCGCGGCCGGGCTGGGCGCGGCCTGAGGAGGACCAGTCGCGGGCGGCGCGCCGCTGGCGAGCGAGGCCAGGTTGATCCTGCCGTCGGCATTGCGCACGACGTGGACCGTCAGGCCGTCGAGATAAATTTTGCCGAGGTGCGTGACGCTCTTTAGCGGTTTGATCTCGTCGAGCACCACCGACAGATGCTTGAATGCCGCAAGCGGCGCGTTGGCGGCGTCGCGCACGTCAAGCTGGTCGATTGCCATCTCTCCACTTACGCGGATCTCCGGACCGCTCGCCGCGCTCACGAAGTGCACGTGCAATAGCGACGAGAACGTTCCCTGCGGAACCCTAAGCGGCAGCTTCTCTGGCACGTAGCCGAGGTAGAGCGGCAGGCCCAGGTTATGAAAATTGAGATCGATCACCGACTCGGGCGGTACCGCGAACGGCTTGGCCTTGCCGGCGATGCGCAGGGGGCTGCCGTCGACCACCATCTGCAGCAGCGGTTGGACGAACGTGTCAACGTCGGCCGGCAGATTGGCGATGAACGGGACGTCGAGTTCGAGGTGTTCGACCGCGTGACGCTGGTTCAGGACCTTGTCTTCGAAATGAATCTGACCTTGATGAATCTGGATGTTCGATATCGCGAAGCGCTGCGGCTTGGCGGGCTGGCTCGGCATGGGCGCCGGCGGTGGGCCGGAACTTTCGAGCAGGTCGGAGAAATTGAAATGCTGTTCGGCGGTGCGAACGATATGGATCGCGGGATGGTAGACAACGACCTCCTTGACCACCGGCGCAAGACGCAGCAGCGAGGTCCATGAAACCTTGACCCTGATGTGGCCGATGTCAACGAACGGATCGGGAGCGTCGCGGTCGCCGATATGCATCTTCTCGATGTTGAGCAGCAGCCGGTACGGGTTGAAACGGACCCTTTCGATGCTGAGCGGGCGATGCAGGCTTTGCGCGACCCGGCCGACGACGACATACTGCGTAATCACGGGCACGCCGACAAAGCCCACGAGCCCGAAGACCAGCACCACGACGACAACCGTGATGAAGCTCCGGCGCATCCAGCGCCGCCCGCCAAAACTGCCGCGGCCGAACGTCTGCGCCCAGACGCTCGATGCGAAGGCCTTTAGTTTGCCGATCACCTATGCGGCACCATGTCGCAGGACCCGGAGGTTAGGCGTCGCGTCGATTCGCCAGGGAATTATCGCCCTGGTTCGAAACTAGGCGACGACACTCAAGTTTACCGCTCGATTATGACCGCACGCCGTCAGCCTCACACAAGTGCAGTTATAGCCGCAAACGGTCAAACTGCGTAGCGCTCTTCGATAGATCTTCACGCGCCATTAATCTCCCCGTCCGATATCGAATGAGTCACTGGGACTTCCCACGAGCGGCCGAGACAGATCCGGCCGCGCCAGCCGCCGTATTGCCCGCTGAGGTCGATCGGACGAAGCTTGAAATAACAGGCTGGAATCCCGCTCTGAGGATCGCCCGCGCGCAGCGGAGGATCGAAGATGTCGTCCAATCTTTCAACCCGGCAGATAGAACTGATCGATGCGTACTGGCGGGCCTGCAATTATCTTGCGGTCGGGATGCTCTATCTACGCGACAATCCGCTGCTCAGGAAGCCGCTTCTGCCCGAGCATATCAAGCGCCGCCAGCTCGGCCACTTTGGCTCCGACCCCGGCCAGAGCTTCATCTGGGTACACCTCAACCGGCTCATCCGCGAGTACGACCTCAATGTGATGTACATCTCGGGCCCCGGCCACGGCGCACCCGCGGTGCTGGCGAACAGCTATCTCGAAGGCGTCTATACGGAGGTCTATCCCGATCGCAGCCGGGACGAGGAAGGCCTGCGCCGATTCTTCAAGCTGTTTTCGTTTCCCGGAGGAATCGGCAGCCATTGCACACCGGAGACTCCGGGGTCGATTCATGAGGGCGGCGAGCTGGGCTACAGCCTGTCGCATGCCTTCGGCGCCGCATTCGACAATCCGGATCTAATCGTCGCGGCCGTGGTCGGCGACGGCGAGGCCGAGACCGGCCCGCTCGCGACCTCATGGCATTCGAACAAGTTTCTCAATCCCGTCCGCGACGGCGCCGTGTTGCCGATCCTGCACCTCAACGGCTACAAGATCGCCAATCCCACGATTCTTGCCCGCATAACCCCCGACGAGCTAACGAGCCTGTTCAGCGGTTACGGCTACAAGCCGTATGTCGTCGAGGGCGACGATCCGCCGTCGATGCATCGGCAGATGGCCTCGACGCTGGAGAGCTGCGTGCTCGAGATCCGCACGATCCAGGACGAAGCGCGGAGCCGCGGAGGAGTGCCGCGCCGCCCGCGCTGGCCGATGATAATCCTGCGCACGCCGAAAGGATGGACCGCGCCCAAAGAGGTCGACGGCCATCGGGTCGAAGGCTCCTGGCGTGCGCATCAGGTGCCGATCGCCGACGTCATTTCCAATCCCGCGCATCTGAAATTACTCGAGCAGTGGATGCTGAGTTACCGGCCGCACGATCTTTTCGATGCCAATGGGCGGTTGATTTCCGAGCTCGGCGCGCTGCCGCCCACCGGCACCCGCCGCATCAGTGCGAACCCGCACGCCAACGGGGGCCTGCTGCGTCAGCCGCTGCTAATGCCGGATTTTCGCCGCTACGGAGTCGAAGTCGCCCGCCCCGGACATTCGATAGTTGAAAGCACCTACGTTCTCGGGCAGTTCCTGCGCGACGTGATGCGCGACAACATGACCAACTTTCGCGTCTTCGGTCCCGACGAGACCGCGTCAAACCATTTGCAGGCGATTTACGAGTCCACCCGCAAGACCTGGCTGGCCGAGATGAAGCCCGACGATGCCGACGGCGGCGAACTTTCACCCGATGGGCGTGTGATGGAGATGCTGAGCGAGCATACGCTAGAGGGCTGGATGGAAGGCTATGTGCTGACCGGCCGCCATGTCCTTTTCAACACCTACGAGGCCTTCGCGCATGTCGTCGATTCGATGGTGAACCAGCACGCCAAATGGCTGGAGAAGGCGAAGACCGACGTTTCGTGGCGCGCGCCGGTTTCCTCGCTCAACATCCTCATCAGCTCCACCGTGTGGCGCCAGGACCACAACGGCTTTACGCATCAGGACCCGGGCTTCATCGACGTCGTAACCAACAAGAGTCCGCGCGTTACGCGGATCTACCTGCCGCCGGACGCGAACTGCCTGTTGAGCGTGGCGGATCACTGCCTGCGGAGCGTCGACTACGTCAACGTGATCGTCGCCGACAAGCAGCCCCATCTGCAGTTTCTCGAGATGGACTCCGCGGTCAAGCACTGCACCAAGGGGATCGGACTCTGGTCGTGGGCCTGCAACGACCAGGGTGTCGAACCCGACGTGGTGTTCGCGAGCGCGGGCGATGTCGCGACGATCGAGGCCCTGGCGGCGGTCGCGATCCTGCGGGATAAATTTCCCGACCTTAAGATTCGCTTCGTCAACGTGGTGGACCTGTTCAAGCTGCAGCCGAGCCTCGAACATCCGCACGGGCTCGCCGATCGCGACTTCGACAGCCTGTTCACGATCGACAAGCCGATCATATTCAATTTTCACGGCTATCCCTGGCTGATTCACAAGCTGGCCTACCGCAGGACCAATCATCCGAACCTGCACGTGCGCGGCTACAAGGAGTTCGGCAGCATCAACACGCCGCTCCAGTTGGCGATCGAAAACCAGACCGACCGCTTCAACCTCGCCATCGATGCGATCGACCGGGTGCCGCGGCTGCAGGCCGTCGGCGCCGCGGTCAAGGATTGGCTCAAAGACCAGATTTGCGAAAACCTCGACTACGCCATCGCCAACGGCATCGACAAGCCCGAGATTCGCGATTGGAAGTGGCCTTACTGACCGTGGACGCCTGGCGGGTCGTACTTTCGTTCAACAGCGGATCTTCCTCGCACAAGTTTGCGCTCTATCGGCTGTCCTCGGACCGCGAAGAGCTGCTGGCCGAGGGCGCGGCGGAAGGAATCGCGCTTGCCGACGGACGGCTCTGGATCCGCGACGGCAGCGGGGAGGCGCTGAGCGACCGCGCACTAACCCTGTCCAACGGGGCGGAGGCTCTTGGGGCGCTCTTCGATGAGATCGACCGTCTGCGGCTGCCGCGTCCCGATGCGATCGGCCATCGCCTGGTCCACGGCGGACCCCGTCATTTCGCGCCCGAGCGAGTTACGCCCGACCTTATCGACGAGCTGCGCGCGCTGGTGCCGTTCGCGCCGCTGCATCTCCCGGTCGAGATCGAAAGTATCGAGGCGCTCGCGCTGCGATTTCACGAGCATCCGCAGGTCGCGTGCTTCGATACGGGGTTCCATCGGCATATGCCCGAGGTGGCGCGCCGCTTCGCGCTGCCGCGGACGTTGTGGGACGACGGGCTTTGCCGCTACGGCTTTCACGGCATCTCCTACGAATACATCATGGAGGCGCTCGGCCCCGCCGCGCCCGGGCGCGTCGTAATCGCCCACCTGGGAAACGGCGCCAGCATGGCCGCGGTGAAAAACGGGCGCGGAATCGACACCACGATGGGCTTCACGCCGACCGGAGGCTTCATGATGGGGACGCGCAGCGGCGACCTGGACCCCGGCCTGATGGCCTATCTCATCAACCACAAAGGTTATGACGGACGGCGCCTGGAGCGCATGGTCAATCATGAGTCGGGTCTGCTCGGCGTCTCCGCGATCACTTCCGACGTCAAAACATTGCTCGAAAAGAGAGCCGCGGACCCGAACGCCGCGCTCGCGATCGAGATGTTCTGCTACCAGGTACGCAAGCAGGTCGGAGCGATGGCGGCGGCGCTCGGCGGACTCGACCTGCTGGTCTTTACCGGCGGTATCGGAGAGCGCGCTGCGCCCGTCAGGTCGGAGATCTGCGGCGGCCTGGAACATCTCGGGATCGCCCTCGACGAGGGGCGCAACGAAGCGCACGCAGACACAGTCAGTGCGGCGGAGGGCGCGTGCATGGTGCGCGTGATTCTGACGAACGAGGGCCTGATGATCGCGCGCCACACGCGCCGAGTGAGTTTCGGCCGCCCCTGAAGCATCGCCGTAGCTTCAAACCGCTGCGAAAAAAAAGAGGGCCGTTCGTCAACGGCCCTCCCGAGCAAAGCGCAGTATTTTTACTCCCTTCCCGCGCGCCGGGAAGAGAGGCTTGCGGCCGGCAGCGTGCTAGGCCTGGGAATCCTCGGCCGGCTGGGCGTTATCGATCAAACGTTCGACGAGCGCGGTAAGCTGTCTGCGGTAGAACGGCTTGGGCACATAGTCGTCGCATCCTGCCTCGATCGCGCGGCGCAGATCGTCGCCGGTCGCGCAGGCGGTGAGGGCGACGATCGGGATGTTCTTCCACCGGCTTTCGCTGCGCAGAGCCTTGGTCAGCATCACGCCGTCTTCGTCGCCCGCGAGCTTGAGGTCCATCAGGACCAGGCTCAAGCGCTCGGAATTCGCCTCGAGCTGGACGCGCATCTCCTCACCCGAGGATGCGGTGATGACCTCGTACTTGGGCTCGAGAATAAATTTGAGCAAGGTCTGCGCATCGGGTTCATCCTCGACGACGAGCACTCGCAACCGCGGCTGTTTGGGGCGGCAGAGCCCAACAACCAGTTGATCGCGCTCCAATTCGAGAATGTCCCTGCCGCTATTTCCAGAGCCGACGCTCATTGTGTCCCCCTGGTCCTTTTCCTTATGCACGGAGTTGATGCCTCGTCGTGCGTCGGTACTCGACAGCTGCAACCCGGCCCAACCAGCCCCCCTCGTCTGCCACATTCACCGACGTCCCTCTCTCTGCGAACGCAAAACTAATGCCATCCATCGCTCGATTATCGTCGAGCTAAATCTTTGATTCTGCTAGGAGATTTCGCTCTCTAAATTGTTCCCGGTGGATACTTTTTGTTTCTCCATGCCACTAATCTTGGCAGTGCCAGATTTAGATACGATCTAGCGCAGCCCATACTCCTTCATCTTCTTCTGCAGCGAGGCCCGTGAAAGTCCGAGCGCAACCGCCGCGCGCGACACATTGCCATTATGCTGGTCGAGGACCCTGGCGATGTAGTCCGCCTCGAAAGCCGCGCGCGCTCGGCGCAGGGGGCCCTTAACGTCCTCTTCTGCTGAATCGGGAGTCTCGGCCGGTGCTGGGGCTGCCAGCGATCGGAGGGGTGATGCCTGGGCGCCGCGCTTCTGCCCGGGTCCCGGATGGCCTGCCGATATGCCGTTGACCTGCGTGACCTGCGGATGGTGCGGGCGCAGGCGTGGCGAGAGATTCTCGGGCGTTATGTTCTGGTTCGCTCGCGTGAGTGCCACGGCGCGCTCGATTTCGTTGCGCAGCTCGCGGACGTTGCCGGGCCAATCGTACTGGGTCAGCAGTTCCAGTGTTGCCGGATCGATGCCGGCGACGGGTTTGCGCTGCTGCTCGGCGGCTATAGCGAGGAAGCGCGTTGCCAGAAGCGCGATATCCTCGCGCCGGTCGCGCAGCGGCGGCAGTGAAATCGGAAAGACCGCGAGCCGATAGTACAAATCTTCGCGGAACCTTCCCGCGGTGACTTCCGCCCGCAGGTCGCGATTTGTCGCCGACAGCACGCGCACGTCAACCTTGCGCGGGAAGCTGTCGCCGAGCGGCACCACTTCCTGCTCTTCGAGCACGCGCAAAAGCTTCGCCTGCATGGGCAGCGGCATGTCGGCGACTTCGTCGAGAAAGACCACGCCGCCTGCGGCCGCGCGGAACAGCCCCGGGTTGTCGCGGATCGCGCCGGTGAACGCGCCGCGGCGATGGCCGAAAAGTTCGCTCTCGAGCAGCGGCTCGGGCATCGCGGCGCAATTCAGCGCCAGAAAGGGACGGTCGCTGCGCGCGCTCGCGCGATGCAGTCCGCGCGCGACGAGCTCCTTGCCGGTGCCGGTCTCTCCCTGAATCACCACGGTGATCGGCGAGGCCGCCGCGGTTTCCATCAGACGCAGCACTTCCGCCATCGCCGGCGAAGTGCCGACGATCTCGGCGAAGCCATCGACGCGCGCGAGGTCGCGGCGCAGCGCGCCCACCTGCGCACGCAGGTTGGCTTCGGACTCGCGCACCTGCGTGTACAGCCGCGCGTTCTCGATCGCGATCGCGATGCTGCCCGAGATGGCCTCGATAAATGTCAGATCGTCGTCGGTGAACCCCTGCGGTCCGCGGCCGTTGACGACTTCGACCACCCCGATCGTTCCCTGCCGTGTCGACAGCGGGGCGGCCAGCACGTTGCGTGTGACCAATCCCGTCATCTTGTCGATCCCGTGATACAGACGGGGATCGTTTTGCGCGTCGTTGACCACCAGCGCCTTGCCGCCCTTCAGCGCGGCGGCCGCAATTCCAAGTTCGGCCGAGAAGCGCAGCGCCGCGAGCCTCTCTCCGACCTCCGGATCTTCTTCCGAAATGTATGGAAAGTAGAGTTCCTTGCGTTCGTCGTCCAACAGTAGGACCGAAGCGCCCTCGGCGTCGAGCGCTTCGCGGCATTTGGCCACCACGAGCGGAATCAACTGTTCGATCTCGATTCGCGCGGCGAACGCGCATCCGAGATCGTACAGCAGACGGAAGCGTGCCTCCTCGTCCATCGCGCGCGAGTCCCCCCCGGCCCTAAGTTTGCCCGGTTATTCCATGCAAGGGCAAATTTTTTTTGAGCTAAATGTGACCTGATGCCAGCGATGTTTATCCGACCAGCTTTAGGCTCAAATTATTCTAGTCGCGCAGTATGATTCTAGTAGCCGCTCATTACGCTCGCTTGTTTGCCGCGATCGCAGTAGTTTCGTACCAATTCAGGACGGCCGACCCGGGAGGTGACGCAACGATGCCGGAGCCACAACGCACACCCGAGCGCGAGCAATTCTACGCAAAAATCGCGAGCAGCAGCCTCGCTCCGCTGTGGGAGGTGCTCAAGAGTATTCAATCCAGGGAGCCGCGTCCGCCCGAGGTCGCGGCGCTGTGGCGCTACGATGAAGTCCGTCCGATGCTGATGGAGGCGGGGCGTCTCATTTCAGCGGCCGAGGCCGAACGCCGCGTGCTGATCCTCGAAAACCCGGCTCTGCGCGGCAATTCGCCCCCGCGCATCACGCATTCGCTGTTTGCCGGCCTGCAGCTCATCCTGCCCGGCGAGATCGCGCCGAGCCATCGGCACACCCAGAGCGCGCTGCGCTTCATAATCGAAGGCGAGGGCGCCTACACCGCGGTCGACGGCGAGCGGACCACAATGCGGCCGGGCGATTTCGTGATCACGCCGTCATGGACCTGGCACGATCACGGCAACGAGACCGGCCAGCCGATGGTATGGCTCGACGGGCTCGACTTGGCGCTGGTCGATCTTCTGAACGCGGTTTTCTTCGAGCCCTACGGCGAAGACCGCTTCCCGCAGGCGCGGCCCGAGGGCGACTCCGACGCCCGTTTCGCAAGCGGCCTTATGCCGATCGATTACGAGCGCCGCGGCCTGACGAGCCCGATCCTGAACTACAGCTATGAGCGCACGCGCGAGGCGCTCGAAAGGATGAGCCGCAGCGGCGGCGCGGACCGCTGCCACGGATTCAAGATGCGCTACGTCAATCCGGCCACCGGCGACTGGGCGATGCCGACGATCGGCACTGCGATGCAGCTTTTGCCGCGCGGCTTCAGCGGCGTGCCCTACCGCTCGAGCGACAGCACGGTATTCGTCGCGGTCGAGGGCAGCGGATGCACGGTGGTCGGCGGAGAGGCGTTCAAATGGAACCGGCACGACGTCTTCGTCGTGCCGAGTTGGCGCGAGTACCGTCACGAGGCCGCCGACGAATCGCTGCTGTTCAGCTTTTCGGATCGCCCGGTGCAGGAGAAGCTCGGGCTGTGGCGGGAGTGGTGCGCCGCCAGATGACCTGGCGCTCGGAGTGATAGCGGATTTACCGCAAGAGCACATGCGCACTCAATGCGCGGGGCGGCTCAGGCCGAAGCGGACGGATCTTCCGGTTTTGACGGCTCGGCGGCGGCGCGCGGACCCGGGGCGGGTGCGCGGAAGTCATCGTGTGCGCGCGCCTTCGCAGATATTCCGCTTCTGCCGAAGCGGCGGCGGACCGCACCCACGATGTTACTTAGGATCGCAGCCAAGGCGATAATCGCGACGATCGCGATCACCAGCAGCGCGAACGCCGCATAGAGCTGCATTGCCGAGGCCATGGTTTATGCCGCGTGCGCGTTCATCGGGACGGCGCCTTGAGCGGATGCGTGCGCTTCCACTCGCGCGCCACCTCCGCCATCGTGCGGAAGCTGACCTCCGCGCGCTCCTTCATGTGTTCGACCAGGCGGTTGAGCATCAGCATGCGATGGCCGCGGCCGATGACCTGCGGATGCATCGTCAGGCAGTATACCCCCTCGCGGACGAAGTCGCAGAGGTAGTCGAAATCGCCGGCCCATCGTTCGTACACCTGCGAGGGCGACGATAGTCCCTGGTTGACGCCGTAGAGCCACTCGAACGCGGGAAAGTCATCGAGGCCCCAGGTCACCGGTAGCTCGACCATCTCGACCTCGCGGCCGAAGACGTAGGGTCCGTCCTTGGCCGGGACGTCGCCGATGCGGCAGTAGTAGGGCGTGTAGTCGTTGCCCATCAGGCTGCTGTCGTAGAGAAAGCCGCGCTCGAGCAGGAGGCTCAACGAGTGCGGGCTCAAATCCCAGGCCGGCGAGCGAAAGCCCTCGGGCGGCTTGCCGGTGATTCGGCGGATGGTCTCGGTGCCGCGGTCGAGCACCCGCCTTTCGTCGTCGAGCGAGAGCGAGATCGGATTTTCGTGGCAATAGTTGTGATGACCGATCTCGTGTCCCGCGTCTGCCACGCGCCGCACCAGGCCGGGATAGGTGTCGATGGTGTGGCCGGGGATGAACCAGGTCGATTTGATCTCCCATCGCGCGAGCAGGTCGAGCAATCGCTCGGTCGCCACGGCGCCGAACTCGCCGCGCGAGATAGCGCTCGGCGAAGTCGCGTTGAGACTCCCAAGCCACACGCAGATCGCGTCGAAATCGAACGAGAGGCATACCGCGACTTTGGCCGCCATGCGGATCTCCTCCGTGCTCTTCCTCGGGTCGCCTCAGATGCGGTAGAAGGCGGCCGCGTTATCGCACAGGATCTTTTCGACCGAGCGCTCGGGCAGCGCGCCGAGCAGTTTGCGCGTGGTGCCGACCGGATGGACGAACCCCTCGGCGTGCGGATAGTCGGAGCCGATGAAGAAGCGATCGTCGCCAGCAAACTGCACCATCAGAGGGAACATCCGCTCCTCCGGATTGGCGCTGACCCAGATGTTGCGCGCGAAATATTCGGCTGCCGAATGTTTCATCCGCGAAGTGTGGCCAAGATATCTGTAGCGGTAGTCGACGCGTTCGAGCCATTCGCCGACCCATCCCGCCATCGACTCGATCGTGCCGACGCGCAGCCGCGGAAAGCGCTCGAACACGCCGTCATACATCATCGAGGTCAGCGCGATGCGCGGATCCTGCACGTTCATCATCGTGATGTACATGAAGCCGGGATTGCCCGTGCGATACCACTGGCTGCCGGTGTAGTTGGGATGGCCGACCAGATGGATGCCCACGGCGAGGTCGAGTTCCTGCGCCGCGGCCCAGATCGGATCGAAATCCGGATTGCCGAAGCTGCGCCCGCCGATCGGCGCTGCGCCGACGAATATGGCCCGGCATCCGAGCTTCGCCACACGCTCTATCTCGCGCACGGCAAACGCCGCTTCGCGCATCGAAATATGCGCCGCGGGGAACAATCGGTCCCGATGGCCGGCCACCAGTTCGAAGGCCCAGGTGTTGTATGCGCGGCAGAGCGCGTCGGCGAGCGCAGGCTCGTCAACCGAGCTTTCCCACAGAAGTCCCATCGTGGGGTAGATAACCTGCGCGGCGAATCCCTCTTCATCGAGGTAGCGGATCCGCAAGCCCATGTCTTGCCATTGCCGGTTGGCAATTCGGTAAAGGTCGAAGTCGCTTATGTCGCGACCCTCCTCCTTTTGTCCGTAGCCGGCGCAGGCGCTCATCAGCTCGTCGAGATCCGCCATGCGCATCGGCCGGTTATCGACGACGAGGCCAGTGACGCGGCCGCCGGGGTCGAGGTGGACACGGACGGTGCGATCGCGGTAGGCCGGTTCTGTATAGCGCTCGAAGAGATCGAGCGGCTCGATAAAGTGGCTGTCTCCGTCGATCACTCTCATCCTGCCGAGGCTCCGTCCTTTCCGTCCACTCCAATAGCGCGTTTGAGGCCGGTACTAAAGTCGCCCTGGGAAATCGAGGGAAGTTGGACCAAATGAGCGCGATGGTTCGCGCAACTGAGCCCTTTCGGCTGGACTTTCCGTTAAGCCGTGCGTAAACGCGCAAAACCGTGTGTTGTGCGATGTCAGCGTTGTGGGTAAAATCGCGGACTTATGAGCGGGCAGCAGAAAGAGAGCCTGAACTCCGCGCCTGCGGCTTTAAAGACGGCCACCGCGCCTGGCGCCACCATCATCATTGGAGCCGGGCCCGCCGGACTGACCGCCGCACACGAGCTTTCAGCCGCCGGACGGCCGGTGGTGATCGTTGAGCAGGATCCAGAGCACGTCGGCGGCATCGCCCGCACCGTCAGCTACAAGGGATTCCGTTTCGACATCGGCGGACACCGGTTTTTTTCCAAGAATGCCGAAATCGAAAAGCTATGGAGCGACATTCTCGGCGAGCGGTTG
>DATJXN010000154.1 GCA_035500095.1 Candidatus Binataceae bacterium | reverse complement strand
TGACAGCGGCCGCGCGGCGCACGCGCGGCCGCTGTCACGCCCGCTGGCGAACCCGCGGAGCGGGTGGTTGTTGCTGCGAGGAGGAGGTTACGTCCCGATGAGCTTCGCCCATCTCCACGTCCATACTCAGTACAGCCTGCTCGACGGCGCCAACAAGATTGAACCGCTGCTCGAGCACGCGCACGCCTCGGGCATGTCCGCGATGGCCATCACCGACCATGGCAACATGTTCGGCGCGGTCGAGTTCTTCAGCAAAGCCGTCCACCACGGGATCAAACCGATAATCGGATGCGAGGCGTACGTCGCGCCGGGCAAGCGCAGCGATCGCACGCAAGCGCCCAAGAGCGACGACTTCGACGGCGGCGGCAACTTTCATCTGATCCTGCTCGCCGCTTCGCGCATCGGCTACCGCAACCTCTGCCGGCTGCTGAGCGCCGCCTACCAGGAAGGGCTGTACTACAAGCCGCGCATCGACAAGGAGATCCTCGCCGAGCTCAACGAGGGCATCATCGCGCTCTCGGGATGCCTCTCGGGCGAGGTCGCGCGATGGCTGCGTGCGGAACGCGCGGACAAGGCGCGCGAGGCCGCCGAAAGCTACGCCCGCATTTTCAAGGACCGCTTTTACCTCGAACTGCAGGACAACCGCCTGCACGCGCCGCTCAACGACGCGCTGCGCGAGATCGGCCGCACCGCCGGGCTGCCGCTGGTCGCGACCAACGATTGCCATTATCTGCATCGCGCCGATGCCCGCGCCCATGAAGTGCTGCTCTGTATCCAGACCGGCAAGACGCTCGCGGACGACTCGCGCTGGCGTTTCGATACCGACGAGCTTTACGTCAAGACGCCCGAAGAAATGGCGAAGACGTTCGGTGCCGATTCCGAAGAGTTCCGCAACACGATGGAGATCGCGCGCCGGGTCGACTTCGAGTTCGAGTTCGGCAAGTTCCATTTCCCGGTTTACCAGGACGCGCCGCCCGACGACCTCGACCGGGTGCTTGAAACGCGGGTGCAAGAGGGGCTCGGCGCGCGGCTTGCCGAACTCCACGCGCGCCGCGGCGAATTCGACGAGGCGCCCTACCACGAGCGGCTGGCGCGCGAATTGCCCGTCATCCGCGAGATGGGCTTTTCGGGCTACATGCTGATCGTCGCCGACTTTATCGAGTACGCGCGCAGCCAGGGCATCCCGGTCGGGCCCGGACGCGGCTCGGTGGTCGGCAGCCTGGTCTCCTACGCGCTTCGGATAACCGAGGTCGATCCGATCGAGCACAAGCTCCTGTTCGAGCGCTGGCTCAACCCGGGACGCAAGTCGATGCCCGATATCGACGTCGATTTCTGCTTCGAACGGCGCGACGAGGTGCTGAACTACGTGCGCGCGAAATACGGCGCCGACCGCGTCGCGCAGATCATCACCTTCGGCACGATCAAGGGCAAACAGGCGATCCGCGACGTCGGCCGCGTGCTCGGGCTGTCGTTCGCCGAAACCGACCGTATCGTCAAGCTCTATCCCACGCCCAAGCAGGGCCGCGATTTTCCGCTGACCGCCGCGCTCGAGATGGAGCCGCGGCTGCGCGCCGAGCGCGACAGCCATCCGGAGCTCTTCGAATACGCCTTCAAGCTCGAAGGACTGCTGCGTCACGCCTCGCGCCATGCGGCGGGCGTGGTGATCTCGGACGTGCCGCTGGCCGAGGTCGTGCCGCTCTATGCCGACAAGGAGCGGACCGACGGCGCGATGGCGATTACGCAGTACTCGATGAAAGGGGTCGAGGAGATCGGGCTCATCAAGTTCGATTTTCTCGCGCTCAAGAACCTCACCCTAATCGTCGAGACGCTCAACCTGGTGCGCGCCGGCGGCAAGGAGCCGCCCGACCTGAACCGCCTGCCGCTCGACGATCCCGAGAGCTATCGCCTACTCGCACGCGGCGACACGGTCGGCGTGTTCCAGATGGAAGGGTCGGGGATGCGCCGGTTCTTGACCGAGCTCAAGCCGTCGAATTTCGAGGACGTGATCGCGGCCATCTCGCTCTTCCGCCCCGGCACCCTGGATTCCGGGATGGTCGATCCGTTCATCAAGCGCAAGCACGGCAAGGAGCCGGTCGAGTACGACCATCCACTGCTCGAGCCGGTGCTGCGCGATACCTACGGCGTAATCATCTACCAGGAGCAGGTGATGCGCGCGGCGCAGGCGCTGGCCGGCTACACGCTGGAGGAAGCCGACATCCTGCGCGCCGCGATGGGCAAGAAGAACAAGGCGCAGATGGAGCGCGAGCGCGCGCGCTTTCTCGACGGCGCGAAGCACAACGGCATCGACAAGACGCTCGCCAAATCGATCTTCGAGAAGATCGAGACCTTCGCCTCGTACGGCTTCAACCGCTCGCACGCAGCGGCCTATGCGCTTACCACCTACACTACCGCCTACCTCAAGGCGCACTATCCCCGCGAGTTCATGGCGGCGCTGATGTCGCTCGACATGGACGACGTCGACAAGTCCTACAAGAACATCGCCGCGTTGCGCGAGATGCGTATCCCCCTGCTACCGCCCGACGTCAATCACAGCGGAGTGAAATTCACCGTTGCGGGCGACGCGATCCGTTTCGGGCTCGGCGCGATCCGCGGCGTGGGCGTCAAGAGCGCCGAGGCGATGATCGCGGTGCGCCAGAGCGGCGGCCCGTTCAAGGATCTGCTGGATTTCTCTCTGCGCGTCGGCAGCCAGCTGGTCAACCGGCGCGTGCTCGAAGCGCTCGTCAAGTGCGGCGCGTTCGATTCGATCGCGCCCTCGCGCGCGCAGCTGATGGCGATAGCCGAGGACGCGCTCAAGGTCGCGCAGAAGGCCGAGAGCGACGCGGCCAAGGGCCAGCACGGGCTCTTCAGCGCCGCCGCACGTCCGCAGGCGCTGCCGCCGCCGCGCGAGCCGGTCGCCGAGTGGGATCAGAAGGAGATGCTGCGCAACGAGAAGGAGGCGCTCGGCTTCTACATCACCGCGCATCCGCTCGACAAATTCGATCGCGAACTGCGCCGGCTCGGCGGCGTCTCGACCGCAGAGCTAGCCTCGCTCCCCGACGGCAGCCAGGTGCGCGTCGCCGGCGTGGTGCAGGCGGCCAAGCTCAAGAACAACAAGGCCGGCAAGCGCTACGCGACGTTCTCGCTGGAGGACCGCGAGGGCGCCGTCGAGGTGATCGCGTGGCCCGAGACCTATCAGAAGCACGAGGCGCTGATCATGGGCGACGAGCCGGTGGTGGCGCGCGGCAAACTGGACGTCGACGACGAGCGTGCGCAGGTGATCCTGGACGAGATGCGGCCGCTCGGCGCGGCGCTGGTTGACGCGGTGCGCGAGGTGCACATCACGGCGCCGCGCGAGCGCCTCGCCAACGGCGCGCTGGAGGAGCTGAAGGCGGTGCTCGGACGCCACGGCGGACGCGCGATCACCTATCTGCATCTTGGGCTTGACGAATCGCACGAGGCGATCTTTCTGCTCGGCGACGGCTATCGCGTCGCGCCGACCGAGGACTTCGTCGCCGCGGTCGAACGCACGCTCGCGCCGGCGTCCGTGATGCTGCGCTAGGGCTTACCAGATGCCGGGGATAAAACACTCGGTATCGTGCAAATAGCGCGCGTACGGATCGCCGAATAGCGCCAGCATCTCGGCCTCTTCGCCCGCCGCCCGTATCCGGCCCATCACGATTCCGAAGGCCAGGGTCAGCGCGGCGCTTAGCGGCGCACCGAACTCGAGCGTCCACGCAAAGACGACCAGGAACTCGCCGAGCCAGATCGGATGGCGGATCCGGCCGTAGAGCCCGTTGCGCACTAGCGAACGCGGACCGCCGGTGTCAGGCGTCGAGCTGAAAAAGCCGAGCTGGATGCGCGCGCCGAGCGCCAGCCACAAACCGATCAACTCCATCAGCAGGCCCATCGCCTGCACCCAGCGCGCGACTTCGCCGCCGTAAATGTAAGTGCGCTCGAACGGCGCCGCCGCAAACAACAGCAGCACGGGCAACTGGCGCAGGATCGATCCCGAGAGGCCCGCGGTATCGGGCGGCGGTTCGAAATCCTCGCGCACCATCACGTCGGCCAAGCGAAACCCGGCGTACGCGATCAGATAGGCAAGCGTGTACGGATATTCGGTGAAATACTGGGTGATGCCCAGTCCGAGCGCGACCGCGCCCACCACCGCGACCAGAAAAACAATAAGCTCGGTGACCCGGATATCGACCCGGCGCCAGCGGCGCGGCGCGGCACCCGCGGCAGCCGGGCCAAGACCGCCGGTGGGCGCCTTCAACTCGCCGGTCGGCTTGCGCGGCTCGGGCGACGATCCGTCTCCACCTTCCATCTGGGCAAATCTTGGCAGGATGGGGTCTGTGATTCAAAGCAAACGCCGCCGCCCCAACGGCGCCGCGGCGCCGGCGCTAGACCAGACGGCGCAAGGTATCGCGGTCGCCGATCGCGACCAGGAAATCACCGGCCTCGATGCGCGTCGCGGGATCGGGAATCAACGTGCTTGGATCGCTCCCGCGCTTGAGCGCGACGATCCGCAGCCGCGACGAGCTCTGCTCGACGACGGAGATCGCCTGGCCGACGAGCGCGCTGCCCTCGGCCACGTGGATTTCCTCCAAATCGACCTCGGCGCCGCGCCCCGGAAACGACAGCTCCAGGAAATCGACGACCGACGGGCGCATGATGCTTGCCGCCAGGCGCAGCCCGCCCCACTGGTAGGCCGAGATCGCCTGGTCGGCGCCCGCCATCCGCAAGCGCTGCAGTCCGGCTTCCGATTCGCCGCGCGCGTGGATGAGAATCTTCGGGTTCATCGCGCGCGCCGAGAGCGTGATGTAAACGTTGTCGGCGTCGGAGGCGGTCACTGCGACGATCGCCCGTGCGCGATGCACGCCAGCGTCCTGCAGCACCCGGTCCTCGAGCGCGGAGCCGATCACGTAGAGCAGGTTCTGCACAACCAGATCGGGCTCGCGCACGGGATCGCGCTCGATCACCACAACCTGGCCGCCGGCGCGCGTGATTTCCTCGGCCACCACCCGGCCCATCCGGCCGAAACCGCAAATCACGATGTGGCCCTCGAGTTGTTCGATCTTACGCTTCATCGCAACCCTCCCGACCATCTCGCGAAACTGGCCCTCGACCACGAACTGGGTGATGGCGGCGAAGAGATAGAACGCGGTGCCGACGCCGACCACGATCAGGCCCATCGTGAAAATCCGCCCTGCCGTATCGAGATGCTTCACTTCCTCGTAGCCGACGGTGGAGATGGTGATGACGGTCATGTACAGCGCATCGAGCGCGGACATGTGCTCGATCGCCATGTAGCCGAGCGTGCCGCCGATCGTGAGGATCACGATCCCACCGATCGCGAGCAGGAACCTGCGCCCCGGGGTCGTCATCCGATGTGCCGATGTGCCTGTGTGCCTGCGCGCCCGCGCCACGCCGCCGCCTGCCGGTTACGCGGGATTCACGGCATCTCGTGCGCTTCGAGCCAGCGCTCGGCGTCGATCGCCGCCATGCACCCGGTGCCCGCCGCGGTCACCGCCTGGCGATAGACTTTGTCGGCGACGTCGCCGGCCGCGAACACGCCGTCAATGTTGGTGTATGTCGATCCGCTGCGGACCTTGAGGTAGCCTACCTCGTCCATCTCGAGCTGGCCCTCGAACAGTTGCGTGTTCGGCTGATGGCCGATCGCGACGAACACGGCGTCCGTTCGAAAATCGCTCGCGGCGCCGGTACTGACGTCGCGCAGCCGCACGCCGCTCACGCCGGTCTTCTGCTCGCCGAAGATTTCCTCGACTACGGCGTTCCAGATGAAGGCGATTTTCGGATTGGCGGCGGCGCGGTCCTGCATGATCTTGGAGGCGCGCAGGGCGTCGCGCCGATGCACGATCGTCACCCTGGAACAAAAGCGCGTGAGAAACGTCGCCTCTTCCATCGCGGTGTCGCCGCCGCCCACCACCACCGCTTCCTTGTTCCTGAAAAACGCGCCGTCGCACGTCGCGCACGCGCTCACGCCGTAGCCCATCAGCCGCTTTTCCGATTCGATCCCGAGCAGCTTGGCCGACGCGCCGGTCGCGATGATCAGGGCCGCGGCGCGGATCGTTGCGCCGTCGACGCTCACTCCGAACGGGCGCCGGCGCAGATCGACCGCGGTCACTTCGCCGGTCCTGAACTTCGTGCCGAAGCGCTCGGCCTGGCGCCGGAAGACCTCCATCATCTCGGGACCCTGTATTCCGTTTTCGAAGCCGGGATAGTTCTCGACCTCGGTGGTGATGGTGAGCTGGCCGCCGGGCTGCGCGCCCTCGATCAGCATCGGCGCGAGGTTGGCGCGCGCCGTGTAAAGCGCGGCGGTAAGCCCGGCCGGGCCGGAACCGAGGATCACGACTCTATAATTTTCGTCTGCCATGTATTTTTCGCTTCGCTCGACCCGGAAAGGAAACCGCACGTCCGTATGCCCTATTCTAGCGCTTTATTGTATCGGCGCCTCGCGTCAACATAAGCTCTTAGCCGCCGCCCCCGATGCCGCGCAAGAAGATGCCGCGCAAGAAGCCGACCGCCCAGCCTCGCGACTCCGCCCTGCGCGCGGCGCTTACCCATCTCGACCGCCGCGGCCGCGTGCGGATGGTCGACGTCGGCGAAAAGCCGGTGACGCGGCGCGAGGCGCTGGCGCGCGGCGCGGTCAGGATGGAACCGGCGACGCTGGACGCGATTGTCGGCGGACGGCTCGCGAAGGGCGAGGCGCTCGCCGCCGCGCGGCTTGCCGGAATCATGGCGGCCAAGCGCACGCATGAGTTGATTCCGCTCTGCCATCAGATTCCGCTGGAGGTCGTCGAGATCGAATTTCGTCCCGACCGCGCCGCCGCGACGCTTCATATCCAGGCCCGCGCCGCGACCACGTCGCGCACCGGCGTGGAGATGGAGGCGCTGGTGGCGCTGAGCGCCGCGGCGCTTACGATTTACGACATGGCCAAGGCGATCGACCGCGCGATGACTATCGACGCGATCCGGCTGGTCGGAAAATCGGGCGGGCGCAGCGGCACCTTCAGGCGCGCGGGCGAGCCGCGATGGCCGTCTTCTGCGGACAGTTGAAATTTTGAAGCCCTCTCGGCCGGACGGCGCGTCGATAACGCCGGCGCGGGTCTTCCTCAAAAAGGGCCGCGAGGGGCCGGTTCGCGGCGGCAATCCCTGGGTCTTCTCGCAGGCGATCGATCGCGTTGAGCCCGCCGCGATCGAACCCGGCGCCCGCGTGTGGGTGCTCGACGCCGCCGGCGCGACGCTCGGCCACGGCTATTACAATCCCGCAACCACGATCGCGATCCGGATGCTCGCGCTCGGCGGCGAGCCCGGCCCCGCGGAAATCGTCCGCTGGCGCATCGAACGCGCGCTCAAGCTGCGCGAGCGCGTCGTCGATGCGGATACAAACTGCTGCAGGCTGCTCAACGGCGACGGCGACGGCCTCTCGGGCGTGGTCGTGGATCGTTACGGCGACGCCGCAGTCATGCAACTGCTGACGGCGGGCGCCGAGCGGATGCGCGATGAAATCGTCGCGAATCTGAAGGCCGCAATCTCGCCGCGGATGATTTTCGAGCGCAGCCAGGGCGCCGTGCGCCGGCAGGAAGGGCTGGAAGACCGCGTCGGCGCGATCGTGGGCGCGCCCGCGGGCGAAGCGGTGGTGCGCGAAAACGGCATCAGGATGACGGTCGATCTCGAGCGCGGCCAGAAGACCGGCGCGTTTCTCGATCAGCGCGAAAATCGCGCGCGGCTCGGAGCGCTCGCCGCGGGCGCGCGGGTGCTCGACTTATGCTGCTATACCGGCGGCTTCGCCCTGAACGCGATCAAGGGCGGCGCGCGCGAAGTCGTCGCCGTTGACACTTCCGCGCACGCGCTCGATTGCGCCCGGCGCAACCTGGAGCTCAACGGATATCCGGCGAGCGCCGTCCGCTTCGTTCACGGCGAAGCGGGTGAGTTTCTGGGCAGCGGCGGCGAGCGCTTCGATCCGTTCGACCTGATCGTCCTCGATCCGCCGCCCTTTGCGCGCAGCCGCGCCGACGCGCGGCGCGCCGAGCATCTTTACGTCGAACTCAATGCGCTCGCGCTCGGCGCGCTCGCGGAGGGCGGCTTCCTGATGACGTTCAGTTGTTCGTCGCACTTTTGCGGCGAAGACTTCGTCCGCGCAGTGCGGATCGCCGAAGGGCGCTCGAGGCGCCGCATGCGCCTGCTCGCGCGGCTCGGCCCCGGTCCCGACCATCCCGTCCTGCTCGGCCATCCGGAGGGCGAGTATCTGACCGGCCTGCTCCTGCGCGATCTCGGGTAAGCGCGCTTGTCTGCGACGGATCTTTCGATCTCTCTCTGACGGGGGAGCGGGAGTATAATCGTCAGAAATGAAACTCGAGCGGCTCGACCATTTCGGAATCGAAGTCGGCGACCTGGCGCGCGCCGAGCGCTTTTACATCGACGTCCTCGGGCTTGGCGTGGTCACTCATCTCGGCGACCAGGTGCTGCTGGATTGCGGCGGACAGAACCTGGCGCTGTTTCGGGTTGCGCGCGCACCGCTCGCGGCGGCGGAACGCAAGGCGCGCATCTCGCATCCGCTCGGCCGCGGCCATCATGCGTTTCGCGTAGGCCGCGCCGACTTCGCTGCCGCCAAGGAGCGCCTCGCCGAGGCCGGCGTCGAGAGCGCCGAGCCGATCGATTGGGGCGACCACGACTGCCTCTATTTCCTCGACCCCGACGGCAATCTGCTCGAGATCGTAAGCTATCGCTGAATCGGCAGAGTGATTGCCCCCGCTCTCTGCCCCCGGCGGCGCGGTCAGCGGCGCACGCGCACGCCGAGCGTCATGCTGGAGCCCGAGATTTCGTTGACCAGATGGGCGGGCTCGCGCAGTTCCGGCCGGTTGGCGAGTTGCAGCCACTCGGGCTCGGCGCTCATCGGACCGCCCTTGAGCGAAATCGCGCGCAGATTGATCGCGATGTCGAGCAGCATCAGGTCGTGCGGCAGCGGCGAGTGCGCCGGCGCGTCGGAAGCGTAGTACTCAAGGCGCGCGACCAGCAGGTGCAGATCCTCGTCGCTCATCCGCGCGAGCCGCAGCACATCGTCGAGGTCGATCTTCCCCATCTTTCCCCTTGACCTGGGCCAGCATAGCAGGCGCGCCGCTCGTGCGCAGCGCGCCCTGGATTCGGGTTGCCGGGGAGGCGGACGGTGTGCCATGAAGCAGTCAGTCCGCGACGAGCGCGCCCAAAGGAGCACGACGGTGAAGTTCGGCCTCTTCTATCAGCTACCCTGCACGGCGGAGCAATCCGAGCCGGTCCGCTACCAGGAGACGCTCGAACAGATCGTGCTCGCCGACCAACTCGGCTTCGACGTCGCGTGGATGGCCGAGCTGCACTTCTTCAAAAACTTTTCGATCATGCCGTCGCCGCTGATGGTCGCGGTCGCCGCGGCCGGGCGCACGCGGCGCATCCGGCTCGGCACCGCGGTGACGCTGCTCCCGTTCCATCATCCGCTGCACGCCGCCGAGGAGGCCGCGACCGCCGACCTGTTGACCGGCGGGCGGCTGGAATATGGCGCCGGACGCGGCACGATCGCGGTGCACTTCCAGGGGTTTGGGGTGCCGCGCGACGAAAGCCGCGAGCGCTTCGAGGAGGCGCTCGAGATAATCGTGCGCGCGTGGACCGCGGAGCGGGTCACCTACGACGGCCGTTTCTACCAGGTCGCCGATATCGCGGTCGAGCCGCGCCCGCTCCAGAAGCCGCATCCGCCGATCCGTATCGCCGCCAACAGCGCCGAAACCGCGGAGTTCGCCGGCCGCAAGGGTTACGACGTACTGGTCGCCTCGCCGATCAACCCGGTGCCCGGCTTCTATGATCACATCCGCGCCTATCGCGCGGCGCTCAAGGCGGGCGCGCGTCCCGAGCATCGGGGCGACGTCGCCGCGCTCTTCTTCGCCTGTCCGCATGAAAGCCGCGCCGCCGCGCGCGCCGAAGCGGAGCGGAGCCTGCTCCACTACTTCCGTACCATCGGCGAGCAGGCGCTGGCCGGCGGACGCGGCCAGTACGAGGGCTCTTACGCCTATCTCGAACAGGTGCGCGAGCGGGCGGCCGCGATGACTTACGAGATCGTCGAGGAGACGATGGCGGTTTACGGATCGCCCGCGGAATGCATCGCGCGCATCAGCGAGGTTTACCAGCACAGCCGGATCGATCAGCTCGTATGCTGGTTCAACGCGGGCGGCCTGATACCGCATCGCGACGTGATGGCGACGATGGAACGCTTCGCGGCGAAAGTGATGCCGGCCGTGCGCGGCCTCGGCGCGAGGTGAAATCTCCGCCTGACGAACGTCAGATGAATAGTCGGCGGCGCGGGAGAAATAATCACCGGCGATGGCGGAGCATCCCGAAATAGCCACTTTCCCGCGCGGCGCGAAACGGCCGGCCGCGATCGACGAACTGGCCGCCGCGATCGAAGCCGACGGCGGCGCGGCGCTGGCCGCCTACCAGGAGCCGCTCGGCGACCATTGGCAGATTTTCGCGCTGGTGCCGGCCGCGATGCTCCAGGGCACGCCGTTCCAGCGCGATCTGAGCCCGGCGCATATGAAGCGCCTTGGCGAAGTGATGAAGAAGCTCCGCCGCTTCACCGAACCGGTGGTCGTGGTGCGCGCCGACGGCGGCTACTGGACCCCCAACGGCAACCATCGCCGCGCCGCCGCCACCAAGCTCGGGGCCAAGACGATCCCGGCGATAGTTATTCCGGAAGCCGAGGTCGCCTACCAGATTCTCGCGCTCAACACGCAGAAGGCGCACAACCTGAAGGACAAGGCGCTGGAGGTCATCAGGATGTACCGCGCGCGGCTGGAGGCAGCGCCGCGCGCGCTCGAAAAGGACTTCGCGTTCGAGTTCGAGCGCGCCCACTTCATCACGCTCGGCATCCTGTACGATCGAGTGAAGCGTTTTTCGGGCGGCGTGTACGCGCCGCTGCTGAGCCGCGTCGACGGCTTTCTGGCCAAGCCGCTGCGCGAGGCCGCCGAGGAGCGCGAGGAACGTGCGGCGCTGGTCGAGCAGGCCGACAAGGTGTTGACCGCATTGGTCGCGCGCGGCAAGAAGCGCGGGCTCACCCATCCGTACCTCAAAAATTACATCGCCGCGCGGTGCAATCCGCTTAGCCGCGCGCGCAAGAATCTGCCCGCCTGCCGCACCGCGCTGAACGGCATGATCAAGGCGCTGGAAGAATTCGACCTCGGCAAGGTTCATTTCGGCCAGATTCAGAGCGTCGCCGCGATGGTGGCCGCCGCGACGGTCGAGCCTTCGTAGCGCAGGGAAAGCCGGGCGCAAAAAAAAAGAAGGAGCCGGACACGCGCCAGGCGCGTCCGGCTCCGTGATCATCAGAAGCGTCGGACCTATCTCTGCTGCAGGGGCGCGAGCGCCTTCTTTATCCCGGGCAGCGCGGCCAAGGCCTCCCACCAGCGCGCGATCTCGGTCAACCCGGCGACCGGATATTGCGCCATCTGCCCGAGCGCCATCCACGGACCGACCGAAAAGTCCGCGAGCGTCAGATCGTTGCCCGCAAGCCACTTGCGGCCCCGCAACGCGTTGTTGAGGATTCCGCCGACCCGCGCTTGAATTGCTGCTCGCCCTTGGCGACCACGGCCGGGTCAGGGCCGCCCTGCCCCAGTATTCCCTTGACCACGCGTTCGAACGCGAGCGTCCCGCACGCGGGCGCCCAATGCGCGCGCTCCCAGAACATCCATCGCCCGACGTCGGCCTGGCGCCGCGCGTCGGACGGCCACAGCGCCGCTCCGGCCGGCTTTTTCATCGCCAGGTACTGGAGAATCGCGTTCGACTCCCACAGCACGAATCCTTCGTCTTCGAGCACCGGCATCCGCTGGTTGGGATTGAGCGCGGTGAATTCGGGCTTCATCTGGTCGCCCTTGGTCAGATCGATGATGCGGGTTTCGTATTCGATCTGCAGATGCTCGGCGAGAGCGATGGCTTTCATCGCCCTGGGTGACGGAGGAAACACGTAGAGTTTCATCCTTATTGCAGGGTTTCGCGTCGGCGATCGAAATCCCGCCGCCGGATTGTGCGATCGTATGCGGGTTGCGGAGTTAAGTCTTGCGGATTTCCGCGGGCCGGTCGGCGCTTCGGTTCGCGGGTGCCGGAATTAGCGTAGGAGTAACGCTCCCGGACAGCCCGCGGTTCCATGCACCGAAAGCCTGGTTCAGGTGGAGGACGCTCAGGCGGCGGCCGGCACCAGGCTCAGCTCGAAGCTTCCCGGCTCGAGACCTTGCATCGCGCGGAGCACGATTTTGATCCCCACCCGGCGCTCCAGCTCCTCGAGGTCGCGTGCGCCGTGATCGTAAAGATAGCGCGCGACCGCGGGATGGACCTTGACCAGCAGCATGTCGTCGCCGCTGCGGCGGCGGGCCTCGCGATGGACTCCGCGCAGCACCTCGGCGGCGAGCGTCGGCACGGACTTGACCACCCGGCGGCCTTCGCAATGCGGACAGGGGTCGGTGAGCAATTCCTCGAGGCTTTCCCGCGTGCGCTTGCGGGTCATCTGGACCAGTCCCAGTTCGGAGATTTTGAGCGCCGAAGTGCGCGCCTTGTCACGGCGCTGCGCCTCGCGCAGCGCGTCGCTGACCTTCTTGCGGTCGGCCTCGCGCGACATGTCGATGAAATCGACGATGATGATTCCGCCGATATTGCGCAGGCGCAGCTGCTTGACCACCTCTTCGACCGCTTCGAGGTTGGTGCGCAGCACCGTCTCGTCCTGGTTGCTCTTGCCGACGAAGCGCCCGGTGTTGACGTCGATCGCGGTGAGCGCCTCGGCCTGATCGAAAACCAGGTAGCCGCCGGACTTGAGCCAGACCTTGCGCTCGAGCGCGCGCTCGATCTGCGGCTCGATCTTGAAGTGGTCGAAAATCGGCTCGGCGCCCTGGTACAGGCTGAGCCGCGAGCGCAGGCGCGGCATGTAGTGCTGCACGAATTGTGCGATGCGTTCGAAGGTCTCGGGATCGTCGCACCAGAGCTTGTCGATCTCGCTGGAAAAGAGATCGCGCACCGTGCGCAGCGCGACGTCGAGGTCGCTGTACAGGATCGAGGCGGGCGGGCCGCTCTCGTTCTTGGCCAGGATGGACGCCCACAGCCGCGTAAGGAAATTCGCGTCTCGCTGGATTTCGCGCTTACTCACGCCTTCGCACGCCGTGCGCACGATGAATCCGCCCTGCACGCGGCCGAGTTCTTTGACCGCCGCGCGCAGCCGGGCGCGCTCCTCGGCGCTCCCGATCCGGCGCGAAACGCCGACGTGGCCGCTGGTCGGCATGTACACCAGATGGCGCCCCGGCAGCGAAATCGAAGAGGTCAACCGCGCGCCCTTGGTGCCCATCGGCTCCTTGGCGATCTGAACGATGATTTCCTGGTTGCGGCGGAGCTGCTGCTCGATCGGCAGACGGCTTCGCTGCTCGTGCACGCGCGGGCGGCGGCGCTTATGCGCCTTGCCGCCGCGTCTGCGCCGGCGGCGCCGGCGCTTGGTGCCCGGCGCGGACGCCTCGCCCGCGGCCTCGGGCGAGGCCGCCTCCGTTTCGCCCTCGACTGGCGCCGCGGCCCGTTCGTCGATGCCAGGTTCAAGACCTTCCCGGTTTTCTTCGACGTTGTCCGCCCTGACATTCTCCAGCCCGGGGCGTACCTGCCCGATTTTCTCCTCCAGGACGCTCTCGCGCTGAGCCTCCTCCTCCGCCAACTGCTGCAAGTCCTGTTGATCCTGCTGATCCTGCGACTCCTCCGACCCTTCAGAGTCTTCGGCGCGCTCATCGTCGACCGGATAGGTCTCAACCTCCTCGCCGATCACCTCGGCGATCGAACCCACGGTCTGCACGTCGTCGTGAAAATCCGAGACGTGCAGAAAGCCGGCCTTTTCCAGTCCGATATCGACGAACGCAGCCTGCATCCCGGGCAACACGCGCGTGACCTTGCCCTTATAGATGTTGCCGGCAAGACCGCGATGCTGCTGGCGTTCGAGATAGAGCTCGGTCAGCGAGCCGTCTTCGAGCAGCGCGACGCGCACTTCGAGCGCGCTCGCGTTAATCACAATTTCACGTTTCACGAGAGACCCGCGGGCGAGGGACGGGGAGGTTGGTCAAACAGGGCGGCGATGCGAGCCGCGCCGCACGCATCGTCTTTGAACCGCTCGGCAGCTTCGCGGCGGTTTGCATGCAGGCGCGGCTGCGGTTTCGTCGCTGATTGCTCCACCGATCAAGTATGCCATTTGGGGACTTAAGGCGAATCATACGGAGCGGCTCGTAAGTCCGCAAGGCGCATCGGCGCGGAGCAAAAACGCGCTCTGCGTTGCGCCCGTCGCCTTGACTTGGTTCACGGCTGCCGATAGTCGTTTTGTAATGTCTGCAGCGATCGACACCCTGGCGCTGCGTCCTTCGGGGATGGCCCTGCTCAACAGCAAGGTACTCATCCTCAACCGCTCCTACCTGCCCGTCCACGTAACTTCGGTCAAGCGCGCCTTTGCCTTGCTCTACCAGGGCGTGGCGCGTGCGGTCGACGAGCAGTATCGCACGTTTGATTTTGCCAGCTGGCGCGATCTCGCGATCGAGACCCATCACGAGCGCCTGGGTATCGTCGGCGGTATCGTGCGGGTGCCGCGGGTGCTGCTGCTAACCGCCTATGAGCGGGTGCCTCGCCGCCACGTACGCTTTTCGCGCTTCAACATCTTCGCCCGCGACAACAACACCTGTCAGTACTGCGGACGGCGCTTCGCGCGCACCGAACTTAACCTCGACCACGTCCTGCCGCGTTCGCGCGGCGGACTCTCGACCTGGGAAAACATCGTTTGCTCCTGCCATAACTGCAATCGGCGCAAGGGCGGCCGCACGCCGGAGGAGGCGCGGATGGCGCTCGTGCGCAAGCCGACGCGTCCGCACTGGACGCCGTTCAGCGCCGAGATGTTCAGCCTCAAGCGCTATCGCGAATGGATGCCATACCTGACGGCGGTAGACAGCGCATACTGGAACACAGAGCTGCAAGAGTAGACAGCAATTTTCGCCGCTAGCGCGTCTCAACCGGGCTCCGCCCGACTTCACACGATATCCACAGCTCCCTCTGCGCGTAGGGGATACGACACATCGCGGGCGGTTTCATTGGCCCGGCGCTTTAGGCTAAGCTTTGTCGCGGATGTGGTGAGGTGGAGGCGGTGATGGTATGCGTCTTAAAAGCCTTGATTTAGTAGGCTTCAAGTCGTTCTTGGAACCGACCAGCGTCGGTTTCGCGCCTGGGATCACGGCGGTCGTCGGCCCCAATGGCTGCGGCAAGTCGAACGTGGTCGACGCGATTCGCTGGGTGCTGGGCGAGCAGGCGCCGACGCGCCTTCGCGGCAAAAGCGCCGAAGACCTCATCTACGCCGGCAACGATTCAAATCCGGCGGCCGGGATGGCCGAGGTCTCGCTGCTGCTCGAAGCCGACGAAAACACCGCACTGCCCGAGCCATACGCCGCGTTGAGCGAAGTCTGCGTCACGCGACGCGTCTATCGCTCCGGCGAATCCGAATATCTCATCAATAAGATTCCTTGCCGTCTGAAGGACATCACCGAGTTCTTCATGGCGGCGCAAATTCATAGCCGTGGCTACGCGTTGATCGAGCAGGGCCGGATCGAAGAGATCATCCAGTCCAAACCAACCGAGCTGCGCGGCATGATCGAAGAGGCCGCCGGGCTTTCGCTCTTCAAGGGACGGCGCGAGATGAGCGAGCGGAAGCTCGAACGCGTACGCGAGAATCTTGCCCGCATCGACGACGTGCTGGCCGAAATCGAACGCCAGTTGGCTTTCGCCCGCCGCCAGGCCAAAAAGGCCGAAGCCTACAAAGCGATCCGCGTCGAACTGGCCGAGCTGGAGCGGCTGACCGCCGCGCGCCGGCTGCTCGAAGAACGCGCCCGCCTCGAAGAAAGCCGCGCGCGCTCGGCCGCGCTCGACGCCCAGCGCGAAACGACGCGCGAGGCGCTGGCCCAGCTGCAAGCGCAGACCGATGAAGCCTCATCGCGGCTTACGGCCGAGCGCGATCATCTGACCGCGCTTGGCCGCGAGCTGGATAATCTGCGTGCCGCCGCCGACCAGCGCGGCCATACGCGGGAGTTCCTCGAGCGCCGCCTTGGCGCGGCCGATACGGCCGCGCCCGAGCTTGCGGCGCGCCTCGAGGAACTCGCGGCCAAGGCCACCGCCGCGCGCGCGGCGCGCGCCGAAGCCGGCGCGCGCCTTGCGCGCGAGCGTAACGAGGACGACGGCGGCGAGGCCGCGCTCGCCGCGCTCCGCGAGCGCCATAACGCCGCCGCCGGGGCGCTTGGCGAAGCCGAGCGCCGCGGCGAAGAGGCGCGTGACGAGATCGCCGAGCTGATGCGCGAAGCGGCCGCGATTCGCGGCCGCCTTGGCGCGCTCGGCGGCGAGCGCGCCGAACTCGAACAACGCCTTCACGCCGCCGCCCAGCGCATCCCGGCGCTCGGCGAGGCGCTCGACGCTGCCCGCGCGGCGCTCGCCGCGGCGGACGGCGAGCTCGCCGCACGCCGGGCCGAGCTCGCCGAGCGCGAGGGCCACGGCAAGGCGGCCGCCGAGCGCGAACGCGAGGCCCGCACCGCGCTCGATGCGGGCGCGGCGCGCCTGGCGCTGTTGCGCGAGTCGCTGAGCGCCGCCCGCGCTCGGGCAGAGCGCGCGGCGCGCACGGCAGGCGGCGGCGCCGCCGAGCGCCTGCGCGTCGTGCTCGATTCGCTCAACGGCGACCGGCCGCCCGAGCGCCCCGCGATGCTGGTCGAGGTCCTGCGAGCGCCGGCCGCGATGCGCACGGCGCTCGGCGCCGTGCTCGGCGACGAAGCCGAGGCGGTCATAGTGGATTCGCCGCACCTCGCGCTCCGTGCAATCGAAATTCTGAAGGAATCCCGCGCCGGACGGCTAAGCTTCATCCCCGACCCCGGCCCGGTCGATTCCCATCCGCCGATCGAGGCGCCTGGAATCGCCGGCCGGCTGCTCGACATGCTCGAAGTCGAACCGCGCTTTCGCCATGTTGCCGAAGCGATGCTCGGCCATGTGATTGTCGCCGACGACCTGCGCTCCGCCCTGGCGGCCTCGAATCTGAACGGCCACGGCACGCTCTTCGTCACGCGCGATGGGGACCTGGTCGAGCCCGGCAAAGTGATCGCCGGCGGCAGCGCCGCAGCCTCGGACGACGCCGCGGAGGCGGCCGCCGCGCCTGACGTTCCGGCGCTCGAGGAAGCCGCCGCCAAGGTCGAGCAGGCGGAAGCCGAGACCGCGGCCCTGCGCGCGGCATTTGAAGCGGCGCGCGCCGTCGTCGAAACGGCGTATCGCGAACTCGGCGAGGGGCGCGACGCTCTCTCGCAGGCCGAACGCGCGATGGGAGAGCGGAGAAGCGCCCTGGAACGGGCCGACAGCGAAGCTGCGACGGCGCACGGCCAGCACGAGCAGGCGCGCGCGCGCCTTGCGGAAATCGCCCGGCTGATCGCGGAGGCCAACGCGCGGCTCGAAGAGCTTGCCCATGGCGAAGCGGCCGGGCGCGAGCGCCTCTCCGCGATCCGCGCCGAGATGGCCGAGCGCAAGACCTGCGCCGAGGAGCGCGCCGCCGCGATGCTCGAGGCGGCTTCCAGGGTCGAGGCGCGCCGCGCGCGCCTTGGCGCGATCGAACAGGAACTGGGACATCTGCGCCGCCTCGCCGACGAGCTTGAAGCGCAGATCGGCAAGGACCGCGCGGCGCTCGCGCGGCTTGGCGACGAGCGCGTCGAACTGATGCGCGAACTCGATCAGCTGGCCGCGCAGGCCGAGGCCTCGCGCACGCGCGAGTCGGAACTCGACGCCGCAACCGCGGAGCTGCGGCTTGTGTGCGAGGCTGCGGAAGGATCAGTTCAGCATCTCCGCGCCGAGCTGGCCGAGACCCGCACCCGCGCCGAGGCGCTCGAGCGCGAAGCGATGGAATGCGCGCTCGGATGCGAGCGCGCGCGCACGCTCGCCGAGGAACTCGGGCGCACCTTTGCCGAAAAATTCCAGGTCGAGTTCGCCGCCGTCGAGGACGAGCTCAAGGCGTCGCTCGCCGATCGCGACGCGGTGGCCGACGAGGCGCGCCTGGTTGAGCTGCGCCTGAAGGTCGAGCGGCTGGGCGAGGTCAATCTCGCGGCCGAGAGCGAGGTCAAGGAACTCGAAGAGCGCTCGGGCGTGCTTGGCGCCGAGCGCACCGACCTCGAAGCGGCGGTCAAAGACCTTACGCATACGATCCAGAAGCTCAACCGCGAGGCGCGCCGGCGTTTCAGCGAGACCTTTGAAGGCGCGGCGTGCAACTTCGCCGAGCTTTTCCCCAAGCTGCTTCGCGGCGGCAAGGGCCGGCTCGAGCTGATGCCTGCCGACGACGTGCTTGAGGCCGGCGTCAATATCCTCGTCCAGCCGCCGGGCAAGAAGGTCAAGGAGATCGGGCTGCTCTCGGGCGGCGAGAAGGCGCTGTGCGCGATGGCGCTGATCTTTTCGCTCTTCCTGCTCAATCCGAGCCCGTTCTGCGTGATGGACGAGGTTGACGCGCCGCTCGACGAATTCAGCCTCGCCGCGTTTACGGGCCTGGTCGGCGAGCTCAAGGGCCGCTCGCAGTTCATCGTGATCACGCACAATCAGCGCACGATGCAGCGCGCCGACCATATCCACGGGGTCACGATGGAGCGGCCGGGAATCTCGCGGCTCATCTCGCTCGCAATTCCGCGCGCCGCGTAGCGTCGGTTGGCGGGCGACAACCGTCCCGTGCCGCCGCGCTTGAAGCGCAAGCTCGACTCTAAAGCGTCGCGCTGCACTTCGGTTCCGATCGCGCGCCGGTCTTGTTATTGTGTGAAACGCTCGGCGCCCGGCGTCGAAAACGAGCGATACCAAAATCGCGCGGGGCGATACCGGGCGCAGCTCTGAAATTTTTCCCGAGGATCGCGCTCCGCGTGCCCGATTACATAAACCAGATCCCTGGCCGGCTGTCGGCCTTTATCGCAAGGATGCTCGTCGGCCTCGCGTCGCTCGAACACCTCAGTCCGGCCGAAATTCTCGCCCGCCTGTCCCTCGTCGAACGTCTCGCCCTGGTCGTCGTGGCAAGCCAGATCGTGCTGTTCGTGGCCGCGATGCTGATCGAGTTCAGCGCGCGCAAACGAAGAAGGGCCGATGAGCTGGGGCGCGCCGCCGAGGAGGCGCTGCGCGCGCTCCGCGCCGAACCCACGCCCGCGAAACGGCCGCCTGCGCAACCCGCGCCTATGCCCGCGGCGCAAAAGGCCCCGGTCGCGCAGCCGGCTCCGGCTGCGGAGGCGGCACCGGCGGCGCCAGCCGAACGGCCGGCCGAGGCTGCTCCAAAGCCCGAACGCGTCGAGCCGGCAAAAGTAAAGGCCGAACCTGCGCCCGCCGCTCCGACCGTTCAGCCCACGGCTCCAAAGGAAGCCGTTCCGTCCCCCGCGCCCGCACCTCCGGCGGCATCCGCACCGGGTTCCGCAGCGCCGGCGAAGCCGCCCTCCCGAATCGGATTGGGATTGCGCCGCACGCGCGAGAATCTGCTGGCGCGTATCCGCGCCGCGATAACCGGCAGCGCAAAAATCGACGACATCTGCGAGAGTCTCGAGGAGGCGCTGATCGCCGCCGACGTGGGCGTGCAGGCGAGTCTCAAGCTGGTCGAAGCGGTACGCAGCCGGGTTCAGGATGGTACCCGCCCCGACGCGATACGCGACGCGCTGAAGGACGAAATCGTGCGGATGCTCGATGCAGCCGAACGGCCGCTCAATATCCCGGGCGGAGGGCCTCTGGTGGTGATGCTCGCCGGAGTCAACGGAGCGGGCAAAACGACAACCGTGGCCAAGCTGGCGGCGCGAATGAAGACCGAGCGCGGCACGGTTATTGTCGCAGCGTCCGATACTTTTCGCGCCGCTGCTATCGAACAGCTCGAAGTCTGGTGCGGACGCGTCGGCGCCGAACTGATCCGGCAGAACCAGGGCTCCGACCCCGCCGCTGTGGCCTTCGACGCGGTCAAGGCGGCCGTCGCACGCAATGTTCCGACGGTTTTGATCGATACGGCGGGACGCCTTCAGACCAAGGTCAACCTGATGGAAGAGCTGAAGAAGATCGCCCGCGTCACGGGCCGCGAGCTACCCGGCGCGCCGCACGAATGCTGGCTGGTGCTGGACGCCACCACCGGGCAGAACGCGCTCAGCCAGGCAAAGATTTTTTCAGAGGCGGTTCCACTGACCGGCGTGGTCCTGGCAAAGCTCGACAGTACTGCCAAGGGCGGCGTGGTAATTGCGATCGCCGAGCAACTTAAACTACCGGTGCGCTTCGTGGGTGTCGGCGAAAACGTGGAAGATTTGCGCGCCTTCGACCCGCGCGAATTCGTCGAAGCGCTGTTTGCGGAGGACGAGTCGCGTCCCGAACCATCCAGCGGCTCTTATGCAGCTTGACAGGCTGATTAATCCAAAAATACAGTAAAAATGGAAAACGGACCGGCTATGACCCTTGACGCTCTTAAGCAACTCGACGACAGAATCCAAGCCTCGGTCAACCGAATCCAGCAATTGCAGCGTGAGAACGAACAACTGGCGAAGCGGCTGGCCGAGAGCGAACAGCGTTTTAACGAAGCGCAGGCCCGCTCCAACTCCGAGCGCACTCAGCATGAGGCCGAGCGCACGGAAATAAAAGCGCGCATCGAGAAAATCCTCGCCCGCTTCGACGGGCTGGACTTGGGTTGAAGGGTATTCTGGGCCGACCAGATGGCCGCCGCCGGGTAGACGATGAAAGGTATCAACGTCGAAATCATGGGCCAGAGCCTGACCGTCGCGAGCGATGGCGGTGACGAGTGGGCGAAGGCGCTGGCGGCGACGGTGGATGAAAAGATAAACTATATTCGTGCCAACAGCCGCGCGGTAAATTCCGTAAGCGTGGCAATTTTGGCAGCGTTGAATTTTGCCGACGAACTCGAACGTCTGAAGCGAGATCATCAAGCGTTAATCGACCAGATTGAAGCATTGAATCGGCGGCTGTCGGTCGCGATGGATTCGTGAAGGCCGCACTCAACATTTTTCTGGAGGCTTCGGGTCGGCGGGTTCGGGTAGTGACGGCGGGGGGAATGGAAGATCTCCGGAGAGCGCTCCGGAGGATGTATTCGCTAGAAGCGCGATGCGGCGCTCGAAAGATATAAGATCTGTGCCGGTTCTCCGTCACACGTGGCGCGGTCTCCGGCCGCGTAACCATATGGAGCCAGCAACGCCCGCACGGCCTCGACGGCCGAGGGCGATAGACCGCTCAGCGCACCCGCCCGCGTAGCCCGGCCCGCCACCGCTAAATAGGCAGTGGCGGACGAAAAACAAACCCTGCGCGCCGTCCTCTCCGAGGCGCGATCCGCTTTGTCTGCTGAGCGCGCGGGAGCGCTGTCGGCGCAAGTGCAGCGCCGGCTGCTGGCCACACTCGAGTATCGCGCGTCCAGGAAAATCCTGCTCTACGCGCCGGTCGGCGGCGAAGTCGATACCGCCCTCATCGCGGCCGACGCTCTGCGTACCCGTCGCCAACTCTACTACCCGATTATCGATCGCGGCCTTTGCCGGTTAAGGCTCGGCGCCGTCGCCGATCTTGGCGAATTGCGCGCGGGCGCCTTTGGAATTCCGCAGCCGCCTGTCGCCGGCGCGCGCGAGGCCCGAGACCTCGCGTCCGACCCCGGTGCTGCGCTGGTATGCGTGCCGGGGGTCGCGTTTACACCCGCCGGCGCCCGGCTGGGCCGCGGCGGCGGCTACTATGACCGGCTATTGGCCGAGCTTCCTCGCGAAGTTCGCGCCGCCGGGCTTGGCTATTCGTTTCAGTTGATTGACCGGCTGCCGGAGGAGTCACACGACCGGCGACTGGATTTCATCGTTACCGAGTCCGCCGTTTACGCGGCCAGCGCAGCGCCACCCGCGGCTACGCAAACGGCGGACCGAGGAGGTTTACCTAAATGGGCGTGCTGACAGGCGTCCTTTTCCTGACAATCGGTGGCGCGATGATGTTGTACGCGGTCTACCTTGCGGGCCGGCGCGAAACCGGCCCCGACATGGAGGCTGCACAGCGCGAAGCGCAGGCGATTGTCGACGAAGCCAGAACCAAAAGCGAACTGATCGTCAAGGAGGCGGAACTCAAGGCCAAGGATCTGATGGTCGAAGTGCGCTCGCAGGCCGAACGCGAAGTGCGTGATCAGCATCGCGAGCTGACCGCGCTCGAAAGCAAGCTGGCGGCGCGCGAGGAGAGTATCGACAAGCGGCTCGAGTCGTTCGAACGGCGCGACGCCGAACTCAACCGGCGCGACCAGAACCTGCGCGCCAGGGAAAAGAGCCTCGCCGAACGCGAGACCGAACGCCAGGAGCTGATCGAGGCCGCGCGCGTCAAGCTCGAGGCTGTCGCCGGCCTCACGCGCGAGGAGGCCCGCCGCCAGGTGATCGAAGAGATGACCGGGCAGGCGCGCCACGACGCGACCAGGCAAATCCGTGTGATCGAAGAGGAGGCGCGCGAGGAGGCCGACCGGCGCGCCAAACGCATCGTCTCGATCGCCATCGAGCGCCTCGCCGGCGAATTCGTCACCGAGCGCACGGTCTCGGTGCTGGCGCTGCCCAACGACGAGATGAAGGGGCGGATCATCGGGCGCGAAGGACGCAACATCCGCGCGATCGAGGCCGCGACCGGCGTCGACATCATCATCGACGACACGCCCGAGGCGGTCGTGATCTCGTGCCACAACCCGATCCGCCGCGAAATCGCGCGCGTCTCCCTCGAGCGGCTGATCTCCGACGGCCGGATTCATCCGGGCCGGATCGAGGAAGTGGTACGCAAGGCCGAGCAGGAGGTCGAGGAATCGATTCGCGAGGCCGGCCAGCGCGCCATCATCGAGGTCGGCGTCCACGGCATTCACCCCGAGCTGGTCAAGCTGCTTGGGATGCTCAAGTATCGCTACAGCTACGCGCAGAACGTGCTGATGCATTCGCTGGAGGCGGCCTTCCTGTGCGGCGCGATGGCGGCCGAGCTCGGACTCAATGAAAAGCAGGCCCGCCGCGCCGCGCTCCTGCACGACATCGGCAAGGCGCTCACGCACGAGGTCGAAGGCTCGCACGCGCTGATCGGCGCCGAGCTCGCGCGCAAGTACGGCGAATCGGCGAAAATCGTCAACGCCATCGCGGCGCATCATGAGGAGGTCAAGGCCGAAACCATCCTGGCGCCGCTGGTGGATGCGGCCGACGCGCTGAGCGGCGCGCGTCCGGGCGCGCGGCGCGAGGTGCTTGAGAGCTACGTCAAGCGCCTCGAAGACCTCGAGACCATCGCCAAGTCGTTCAAGGGCGTTGAAAAATGCTTCGCCGTGCAGGCCGGACGCGAGATGCGGATCATCGTCGAGCCCGGCCAGGTCTCTGACGATGACGCGACGATGCTCGCGCGCGACGTGGCGAAGAAGATCGAAACTGACATGACCTATCCGGGACAAATCCGCGTGACGGTCATCCGCGAAACCCGCGCGACCGAGCTCGCGCGCTAGGCTCTCTCCGCGCCCGGGGCGCCGCCGGCCTTGGCCGGCGCCGCCCCGCGGGCTATCATCGGCCCCAC
>DATJXN010000153.1 GCA_035500095.1 Candidatus Binataceae bacterium | reverse complement strand
CGCATGAAGTCGTTGCCGGTATGCGTCGCGACCCACACGAGCACGAGCGCCTCCAGCAGCAGCCAGAGCGTCAGACGCACGCGTACGGGCCATAGCGGCCGCACCGGCTCGACGGCGGCGGCGAGCGACTCGACGATCCTGCGATGGCGCTCCGAGTAAGTCATTTGCGACGTTTCAGCCACCTTGGGCGCCTTCTCCGCCGATTAATCTTTTGAGCGCCTTGTAAGCTCGATGGGCGCGAACCTTGAGCGCGCCGACCGAGACGCCGGCGCGGCCGGCCGCATCTTCCAGCGTCATCCCGTCGAGCTTGAGCAAGGCGAAGGCTTCGCGCTGCGTGGGCGGAAGCTTCGCCAGCAGCGCCTCGATATCGGGCGGAGGTGCGGGCGAATCGCCCTCTGCGCGCTCGGGCAAATCGGCCGTCAGCTCCTCCCAACCGGCGCGCGCCCATCGCCGGCGCGAGTGATCGGCCGCGACATTGCGCGCGATCGCGAACAGCCATGGCTCGAGGGGACGACCGGCCTGGTAAGTGTGGCGCGCCTGGAACAGCGCCATGAAGACTTCCTGGTAAACGTCCTCGACTTCGTCGCTGGCAACCCGGGTGCGCAGAAACCGGGTCACGGCCGGGCCGATGTCATCGAGCAAAAGGCGGCACGCGTCCGGATCGCCCTGCTGCAGGCGTTCCATCAGATACGCGCGCATCCGGGCGCGCTCGAGCCGCCGCGCGTCGTCGGCCTTTTTCATTCTCGCGGCGCTGCCATTGGTCATCGCGGCGGCGGCGCAGCCAGCGTCGTCGACGCCAGCGTCGTCGGATAGACGCTCGACGCCCATATCTCGCGTATCCGCGTCGCGCGTATAAGGACAGCACGCGGGACCGCCTGCCGCAACTAACGCCGGCGGCGCAATGGGCCGGCAGCCGCTCGATTCGCCCGTGGATTCGAGGGCTCGCTTCCAGGGCACGGTTCGCAACTCTCCGAAAAACCACACCGCGGTCAGTGACGTTTCAGAAACGAAGGTCCGGTCATTCGTTACCGTCTCCACAGCCTGACATTCCCGTGCGCGGGCAAATAGTTACCCCGCTCGAAGCGGCAGGCACCATCCAGACCTGTCGAACCCGGAGACGAGCGAATCAAACGGATTCGCGATTCATCGCCGGTCAGAACAGCGCAAGCATGCGGGCGAATGAAATCGCGAGAACAGATCGAACGCCGCGAGATGAAGCAGCCGTGCTGGAGCCTCAGGCGGAGCGCTGCATTTGCTGCAGGCGCGCCAGGATCCGGCTGAGCAGAGGCTCCTCGCGCAGCGCCGAGAGCGGCTTGGTTAGCTGAAACACCTCGGTGACCAGGCGCTGGACATCGACGTCCTCAGCCTGGAGCGAGTCCAGCGCGGCAAAGTAGGTCGCGCCCTCGGCAATGCCCTGGGGACGCTCGCCCCGAGTCTGCGGATACGCGAAGTCGAAGTTCGCGGCGAGAGTCCAGGGCGCGCTGACTGCCTGCGCCGCCCGCGGAAAAAATTCCGCGGACAACCCGTCGAGCCCGCGCGAACCCGCCGCGCGCTCACGCAGCACATCCCGCAGCGCCTGCGCCTGCAGCGCCGCGGAACTCATTCCCTGCCCGTACACCGGATTGAAGCTGCAGATCGCGTCGCCGAGGATCAGAAACCCCGCTGGAAAACCCTGCAGCCGTTCATAGTGACGCCAGATGCTGGTAGGGAATCGATGATGCGTGATGTCGGCGATTCGTTCAGCGTCCTTGATTAAATCGTAGAGCCGCGGCGAGGGCAGCGATTTCGCGAAGGCAACAAAGCCCGCCTCGTCGGTCGGAGGATAATCGCCGAAGCGGCCGGCCAGACTGACGTGCCAGATGCTATTCTCTATCTCGAAGAGCCCGGCGGCTCTCGTGTATTGAGGCGGCGGCCCGCCGACAAGCAACAACGGCTCCCCGGCGTCGGTATGGTCGGGCTTGCGGTACTTAGTGCTCGTGTACGCGAAGTCGACGCCGATAGTGGTTTCTTCGGGAGCCGCCACACCCATCTCGACCAGCCATCGCGCGGCGTGAGAGCTGCGACCGCTGGCGTCAAGCACCAAATCGGCTTCGATCGGTTCGAAGCCGGTGGTACGCTTGCGGCGCACGCCGCCTACTCCTCCATTGTCGCTAATGAGCCCTTCGATAGTTGCGTCGGTCTCGAGACTTACGTTCGCGAGCGCGAGCGTCCGCCGCCGGACGAGGTATTCGAGCAGCCCGCGGCTCATGATGTGGCCCTCGAAACCGAGATCGCGCGGCTCAGTTACCGATCGGGTGGCGTTGTACCCCTTGCCGCCAGGACCATAAAAGGCGAGGTCGATGCCGGTCCTGAAAGACACCGCGCCCAGTCGCTTCAGCTCGTCGGTAAAGGCCGGATAGAGCGACGACATCACGTTCTGCCCGGCGAGCAGCAAGGCGTGGATGTGATTGCCCTGCGGGATCGACTTGTGCAACACCGGCCGATCTTCAAGTTCGTCGCGTTCGAAGATGGTGACGCAGTCGAAATGGTCTGCCAGCACGGTCGCGCTCATCAACCCTGCCAGGCTCCCGCCAATTATGACTGCATGATGTCCCAGGTTTCGCGCCATGGGCGTCATCCTACTATAGCCAAGGTGTTCTTCTCGAATCGTTCCTTTGCTGCAATCCGACATATCAGGGACTGCTATGAAACATGACTAAAGACGTAAATGCATGATAATAGACGTTAATTCATGACAATTGACAGATCAAAGACAATCGCATCGGCAGAGCATGAACTCCTGAAACGTCCGCTGAACGATACGAATGTCTAGACAATATTAAGCAGACAAAATAGCCTCATCGGTGCTTAAAGTCCGCCTAGATAAGGAGATAGGGAATGGAAGCACTGACGACCTTGTTCGTTCGGGTCCGTGAGTCTGTGATTAGCAGCGCCCGCGGTCAGACCATGACGGAGTATGCCCTGATCCTCGCAGCTATCGCGATCGTTGTGTACGGGACCTACAAAGTGCTCGGCAACAACATCGGCACGCTCGCCAGCGGTATCGACTCCGCTCTGAGCACCGCCTGAGACACCTGAGCATCGAGCCTGCGCGAGCGCAGGTTCAGAGCCCCCGGAGCCTCCGGGGGCTTTTCATTTCTCGGGCCGTTCGGATCACTCGCCGTTCACCATGGCGTGCAGTAGCCCTTGAACCTGACCGGGATCCGGCGGATGTCCGCCAGGACGTCCGCTGGCAAATCGGATCGAATCGTCGAGTTGATGCTGGCGAAAACGGCGTCGCTGAGGCCTCCAAAGCGGCGCTCGACAGCGCCGGCGATCTCCTTGTGAGTGCCGACGGCGGCAAACAAATGAACGAGATCATCGCTGACGGAGGTTGTCATCTCTGCCCACTTGCCCTGCTTCGAAAGGGCATTGAGCTTGCGGCCCAGGTCGCCGAGCTCGTGCAATTCCAGCACCGGCCAGTAGGCCGGCGTCGAACCGTAAAAGCCCACCCGCATCCGGACCCATTCGAACACGCGGGCGACGGCGGCGTCGTCGGGCCCCGTGGCGATGAAGCCGCCGCCGGAAACCTCGAAATGCTCAAGACTGCGGCCGCCCCCGTCGAGGCCTTCCTTGAGCCGGGGCATCACGATCTCTTCCTGATAGCGCCGGGTGCAGAACGGATGCAGCCGCACGCCGTCGGCGATCTCGCCCGCAAGGCGCAGCGCCTTGGGACCGACGGCGGCAAGCGTGATTGGCACCATCGGGAGGCCCATCGAGGGCGGCACGAAATTCGGCGTCATCAGCGTGAAGGTGTAGTGCTCGCCCTCGAAGCGCAGCTTTTCGCCCTTTTCCCATGCGGTCCAGATTACCCGCAGCGCGCCGACGTACTCGCGCATGCGCGCGAGGGGCGCCGTCCATGCGACGCTGAAGCGTTTCTCGTTGTGCGGCCGAATTTGCGGCCCGAGGCCGAGCACAAAGCGGCCGCGCGAGGCAACCTGCAGATCCCAGGAAGCGTTCGCGACCACCATGGGGCTGCGGGGAAAAGCGATCGCGACCGCGGTGCCGAGTTCGATCTTTTCCGTGGCGATCGCGGCTACGCCGAGCGACAGGAATGGGTCGTTGCGATTTTCCAGCGTGATCAGCCCGTCGAAGCCGGTTTGCTCGGCCTCGCACGCGGCGTCCGGCACGCGGCGGAGATCCTCCTGAGGCAAGGTGGTCAGCACGCGCATTTTGCTTTCTCGTGATGCGCTCGATGAGAGCTTCGACTCTCTCGCGGAAGTTGCGAGGCCGGCCAAGAGCGCCGGTGTCTCTACTTGCTCAGGAGTCCGAGCCGCTCGCGGCCGTATAGCTCGCCTGAGGTGTCGAAATCGATGCTCGCGTGCTGCGCGCCGACGTTGATGTTGCGAAATGCCGTCTGCAGCGGGCTGCCCTTGTAGACCGCGTGCGCGCCGGAGCCCGCAAAGAGGCGCGAAACCGCGCGCCGGCATAATTCGGCGGTGTAGGCCGCACGCCATTTGACTCGCGCGCGGTACCCCATGTCGGTCGCGCCCTGGCCGGATTGGGCGACGCGGCCCAGCAGGTCCAGCGCGTCATGAATCATCATCTCCGCGCATTCGATCTCGGCGGCCGACTCGGCGAGCCTTAACTGGGTCGGCGCATGCTCCGCTTTGCGCGCCCCGGTGACGATAGCGCGCCGCTCGCGAGTCCGTTCGATGAATTTCGCCAGCGCATACCTGGCCGAGCCGAGAATCGCCGTCACCACCGAGAGCGAAAGCATCGAGTCCGACGATACCCGATAAAGATTCGTCGGATGTTTGAGCGAATGGGGCGAATCGCCGCGCATCATCGCGCGCGTATCGACCGTCCGCCCCGCCGGCACGAAGACATCTTTGGCGACAATGTCCTTGCTTCCGGTTCCTTCGAGTCCGAGCACGTACCAGGTGTCTTCGACCGTTATCTGTTCGGTAGGAACCACCACATGAACCCCGGGACCGCCGGTCTCCGCGTCGGCGCATCCGAGCATCACCCAGTTCGAACGGTCCACGCCGCTGCAGAACTGCCAACGCCCGTCGACTCGATAACCGCCGTCGGCCCTGGCCGCCTTGCCCTGCCATGCGAGCGTGCCCGCGACCAGTCCGTCGCGGCCGCCGGCGAAGACGTCGTCCTGCGCCTGCTCGGGGAAAGTGCCGAGACAAAAATGATGGGCGCACATTACCATCAGAACCCATCCGGCAGTCGGACAGATCTCGGAAACGGCGGTGACCGTATCGCCCAGGATGCGCAGGCTGAGCTCGTAGCCGCCGGCGCGCGAAGGCTGCGGGATGCGGAACAGGCCCGCACTGACCATCGCCTGCATGCTGGCGGGCACGAGACTGCGCTCGCTCACGCAGGCCGGCGCATTTTCAGCCAGCACGGGCGCGATCGCGGCGACGCGGCGTGAAATCTCCTCGGCGGTGATTGTCATATCGGGAGCCAAGCCCTCCGGCCCCAACATATAGAGCAGGCAAGCGCGAAATGACAGCAGGAAAAATCCGCGCGCTTGTTCTCGTTTGCGGACGCCCGCTTTTACATTCTGAAGTGCGGAGCCCAGAACCGAACTATCGTCCAACCGACCGCGAGGCCGAGGAGTGCGTAAAGCACGAGCGTCATCAACCGTTTCATACGCGCTCCAGAATTACCGTATTTGCGCTGGACGCGCCCCTCGGCCTCGGAACAATTGCGTGAGACTACTGCGCGTCGGCCGCGCTCGCCTGCGCCTGCATCAAGCGTTTCTCGTCCTCAGGCGTCAGCTTCGGACGCTCGACCGAAACTGTCAGTTTGTCGATCTTGCCGGTGAAGTTGAACGGCACCTGGTAGTCCCGATCATCGACCGGCGTGCCGGTGTCCGAGCCGATATCGAAGGTCTCATCCCAGGGCAGCGTGATCGGCACCGTGTGCTCCAGCCTCTCGGTCGCCACCACCTTGCCATCCACCTTCAGGGTCCCCGTTCCGGGTCTGCCGATGCCGCTGACGTTGTTGAACGCAAGCGTCGCAAACCCGAGCCCCTCGTACTTGAAGTCGTACTCCATCGTATGTTTGCCGGGCGCGAGTACTTCCGGGCCTTCCCAGCGGACGCGCTTCAAATCCAGCAGGTTCCACGTAAACACTGGCTTGCCCTTCAACAGATAGAGCCCGTATCCGCCGAACCGCCCGCCATCGGTGACGATCATGCCCTCGGCGCCGCCCTGCGGCACGTCGATCTCGGCCGTGATGGTGTAGGAGGTATTGAGGAGCGAGGGCGCGGTGCCGCGCGGGATGCCGGCGATCGGCACGCCCGTGTAGGTGAACACAGTGCGTCCGCCGGACATCGACGGACGCGGGGTCACCATTCGCGTCGCCACGGAAGCATCCAGCGGCAGCACCTGATAGCGGGCAAACTCGGCAAAGATCAGGTCCTTCATCTCCTGCAGCTTCTTCTGATTAGCCGCGGCCACGTCGGTGTTCTGCGTCCAGTCATGCCGGACGTCGTACAGTTCGAATTTGTACCCGCTTGCGGGATCCGTGATCGCCGTGCCGACCAGTTGCCAGGGCGGGCGCACGGGAACGGCGCTCAGCATCCAGCCCTCGTCGTAGAGCCCCTGCACGCCCATCATCTCGAAGTACTGGATGTGATGCGGCGACGGCGCGTTGGCATTGGCCTTGTCGAAGGTGTAGCCAAGGCTCACGCCTTCGATCGGCTTTTGCGCGATCCCGTCCACCATCACGGGAGCGGGAATGCCCGTGACCTCGAGGATGGTGGGTACGATGTCGATCACATGATGGAACTGCCAGCGGATGCCGCCCTTGTCCTTGATCCGTGCCGGCCAGGAGATCGCCATCCCCTGCCGCGTGCCGCCGAAGAATGACGGAACCTGCTTGGTCCATTTGTACGGGGTATCGAATGCCCAGGCCCAGGGCACCGCCATATGGTTGTACGCCAGGTCCGAGCCCCAGACGTCGTAGAACTTCATCTGCTCGGCGACCGGCAGTTCGACGCCGTTGAACTGCAGCACCTCGCTCGGCGTACCGTTGGGCGAGCCTTCGGCCGAGGCGCCATTGTCGCCGCTGATGTAGATAATCAGCGTGTTATCCAACTTACCCATATCGGCAATCGCCTGGACTACGCGGCCGATCTCATGGTCCGTGTACGCGAGATACGCCGCGTACACATTGGCCTGGCGGATGAAGAGCTTCTTTTCCTCGTCGGTGAGCGTATCCCAGCGCTTGAGCAGCTTATCCGGCCATGGCGTCAGCTTCGCGTCCTGCGGGATCACGCCGAGCCTCTTCTGGTTCTCGAAGATCTGGTCGCGCAGCGCGTTCCAGCCTTTGTCGAAGAGGTGCATGTCCGAGATTTTCTTGATCCATCCCGGCGTCGGCTGATGCGGCGCGTGCGTGCCGCCCGGAACGTAGTGGAGGAAGAACGACATCGAGGGGTTGATGTCGTTGAGTTGCGTCAGCCAGGCAATCGCGTCGTCGGCCATCGCGGTGGTCAGGTTCCAGCCGGGATTCCCCACATAGGGATAGATAGCCGTAGTGTTGCGGAACAGGTTCGGCTGCCACTGGCTGGTGTCGCCGCCGACGAAGCCGTAGAAATACTCGAACCCCATGCCGGTCGGCCATTGGTCAAACGGCCCGGCCTGACTTGCATCCCACTCGGGCGTGTTATGGTCCTTGCCGAACCACGACGTGCGATAGCCGTTGTCGCGCAGGATGCGGCCGATGGTCGCGCTGTCCCTGCCAATCACACTGTTGTAGCCGGGGAAACCCGTGGCCGCCTCCGAGATCACGCCGAAGCCGACCGAGTGGTGGTTGCGGCCGGTGATCAACGCAGCCCGCGTCGGCGAGCATAGGGACGTCGAATGAAAATTGGTGTAACGCAGGCCGTCGCGAGCAATGCGATCCAGCGTCGGAGTCGGGATCACACCGCCGAAGGTCGAGGGTGCAGCGAAACCGACGTCGTCGGTCATGATCAACAGAATGTTCGGCGCACCCTTGGGCGGGACGACGCGCGCCGGCCAGTACGGCTTCGACTGGGCGGCGTTCAGGTTGATCTCGCCGCCGAACTTCTGGGGCGGCGGCGGCAGATAGCGGCCGTCGATCGTCGTAGTCGAATCAGGTGCCCCCGGAACTCCGTTGATTTGCTGCGCCAGCCCCTCGGCCGAACTCAACAAGATCACCGCAAGCAACAGGATCAACAATCGACACGGTTGACCCGCAGGGCGTCGGCGCAGTTTCATCTACTGTTTTCTCCATAGCGTCCGCTTGAGGCTCAGAACCATCGTAGGAAGGCATCCGGGGAGCGCGCTATTCGGACCTTGGTCTTACCAGGGATTTCGCTCGCGCGCGGGAGAACCTCGCGATGCCGGCACGAGCGCATCGCTGCGCCGCCTCCGCAGACGGCGCTTGGCGGTATTCGAAAAGGTCAGCGCGCGTTGCGCCGATCGTCCGCCGGATTCACATAGGTAAAGGCGAACGGAGCGAGGCCATGGACCCGGATCGTCGTCGGACCTTGCCGCGGCCGTCCGGGATTTCAAAGGATTTTCTATCTGAACCGAAGGACCGCTATTGTCCAGGGCTTACCTGAAGCGATTTTCCCTAGGTACCTTCAGCGACTTCGAGCTCTGGACGCCCGAGCAAACGGGGCCTGAGGAGCGAATCGTCGCGCAGCGAGCCTTACCGCTTCGCCTCGTGCATCGTGAGCGTTAGACGCTCTCCCAGCTTGGCGATATTAACGTCCGCTTTGTGTCCCAGCTCGCGCATCTTGAGATAATGCGCCAGGAGCGCGGCGGTTCGCTCGCTCTTTTCAAGCTGTGATCTTAGCGTCTGTTGCGCGGCGTCGAGCGTCGAGACGTACTCTCTGATTGTGTCGGCAATAGCGTAGTGCTCTTCGACTATGTCCTGCCAGTGGTCCTCTGACGTGCGGTCATGCATCTTTTTCGCTCCTCCCCATGAGAGCCCCATTACTTCCGAAGGCCTAACTCGTGGAGGCCGGCGTCCAGCGCGAACTCTACATCAACCGTAGATATTACGCGAACCGGAGAACATCAGGGTACTCGAACATCGCGCGGCGTGCTGATCGCTCTCGTCGGCAACATCGCTCGTCTGGCGTAAGTCGAGCTTGAGGATTTGAAGGCTAGAGAATGCTCTCCCAAGCGCTTTGCGCATCCCGCCAGGGCTTCCGACCCTCAAGAATGTCGCCGCTGGCATTGTGAGCGCGCGAAAGCATAGGTGCTGTCACAGCTAAGTTTCTGCAACACTAATCCAAGGATGCTCTGAGAGAACTGCGGTGTCAAAATCCACTCGGCGCGCCTTACGCTGAATGATCCACAACACAACAATCAACACCGCCAGGCAAACCGACCACCCAGCGATCAGCCGGTTTGCGGCCCTCTTCGACACGAGGTGTTTCTTAACAGGAAATGGCAGGAAATACGGTGTATCCGCTGGACTCCATCCATTCACCTTACCCCGAGCCACCGCTGCGATATTCTCAAAGCGCAGCCCGATCACAAACGTTGGATGACCCAGCGTTTCCATCTGATCGAACTCGAGTTGCGGCCAGAAGACAACCGAAGCGAGTTGAATGACAACGCTGACGCAGGCTATGGCCATTCCCAACCTCGGGACGAACTTCCCTAAATAGGGACGATGCCGCAACAGTAGCGGAATCGCGATCATAGCCAGCAATTATACCGGCGTGGTGATATAATGGTCGCCACACGCGATGTTGCCGCTCCAGTCATTGTATTTTGCGTAGAACAGTATGTACATCGCGAGAAGCGTGAATCCTGTCACCACCAGGGCTTTTATTTCTGGCTGGAGCCTTTTCCAAAGCAGAAGACACAAAAGAATGGTGAGAAGGATTAGCGGGTCGAACAGAAAAAGCGCAACATGACAAACGCGCCGTCGACGCCTTTGAGCGCCCGCTCGATGGCTGCCGAATCATTCCAATCACCGTCAAAGTTCCACGCCCTGGTTCGCCCAGCTTGACGCCTTCTCGCGATTGCGGACTAGCGCGCGTACTTCATTACCGCGCGCCAACAGATGTTCCGCCGTTGCGCCGCCCACTTTTCTCGTGATTCCCATTACTAAAAACATGGGTTTTCTCCTGATCTTGAGGGACAGAGCACTGCCCCTGTTGGTTCAACGGACGAGCGGCAGAATGGCCCGGATACGGGGATCGCGCGCGTAGAGGCCGCCCCATGTCATGACGCCCAGAAGCAGGCAGAAGATTTCCGGCGGCGACCCAAACTCACCAACGCGGACATTGGCGCAGATGGCACCTCCCAAAAAGCCCGCCACTAGGATCGCGCCGAGGACGGTGGTGGCCGGGATGGCGTAAAGTATGGCGGAGGCGAGCACGATCGGACCCACGACACGGGTCAGGTACATCGCGAACCCGGTTTCCTGCAACATGCTCGCGATCTGTGCCGGCGCGAAAAGCTGAATAGTGCCGTCTGCCACCAGAGCGATAACGACAAACGCGCTCATTATCCGGCCGGCCCAGAGGACGCGATGCACGGTCATAAGCTCCATAGCAAAAGTGTAGGAGTTCTTCTAACACAAAAACAAGGGATGCAATCGGTTTTGGCTGCGTCAGGCTGAGAAATAAATACATCATTTGATGCATTTTCTTTTAACCGTCTGCGTCGATCATATGCCTGCCATGCTCCTGAAGTAGTTATTTACGAACGATGCGAAACCAATGCTTCATTTGAAGCATTGCTTTTTCGTACATCAGCTTTACCACCTTTCTCTAGCAGGTCGTTGATAAACGCCTGAATTTCGTTCCGATATAATTCGTCAGAGTGAGCAATCGGATCGGTGGAGGAAGCGGCGGATGCGGGGAGAAGAGCGGCGGCAGCGGGCGATGTTGATGATCATGGAGCCGTGCGATCGGGTACCCAAGGAGCATCCG
>DATJXN010000152.1 GCA_035500095.1 Candidatus Binataceae bacterium | reverse complement strand
GCCATGGCGGCGGGGCGTAAGCCCCGCCGCCATACCGAACTTCGCTTAGGGGGGCAGACGTATTGCCAGCGCGGACAGAGTCAGCGGGTCGTTGGCGCTGTCGACGCAGATCAAGAGCCCTGACATGGTTCAACAAGGCTACACGTCTCTCAAGGTTAAAACTGGAACACTCTTGCTTCAGACTGCTCAACGCCATAGTTTGTGAAAGCAAAGAGGGTCAATAGTGCGGTACGGGCTCTCTGGAGAATTGCTGACGAATGGGTCGTTGGCGCGGCATCGTCGTCGGCGACTCTGACGGAGCGGCAATGAGACGCAACTTTAATTACGCTGGTTTCGGACATAAGATGTCGAACGCATGCTCCGAGCTGAAGATGCTGCCAAACGTCAGATTCCGATTCCGCGGTCAGGCGATGGTCGAGTTTGCGCTCGTGCTCTTTGTCGCTCTGATCGTATTGTTCGTCGCGATTCAGATGGCATTCATCGGACAGGCTGCGCTCGCCCTTGGCCAGATGAACTATCAGGGCGCACGCTTCGCGGCAGTCAATCAGTGTGCGACGACGGCTGATGTGGCGTCATACATGGTGGCCAACGGTTCGCCGACGATCACCAGGGGTTGCGGCTCGCAGTTGACGGTCACCGTCAAAGATAATGGGACTACGCTCACCGCCGGGACGGCGAGCTGTTCCGGATGGACTGCGCCCACCACCTGCGCGAGCCCACGAAGCTTCGGCGACTCGATCCAGGTGTCGGTCACGTTCAACACCTCTTCGATAATTTTTCTGTCCAAGAACACCACCAATCCGAATTTCCTGGGCATTCCGTTTCCCACGCAGCTCAGCAGCCAGGAGACAGCGATGAGCGAATGAGCGCGCGGCGAAGCGCGCATCGAGGTTCGAAAAAAACGTGCGGCTCGGGCGCGGGCCGCTTTCATCGGGGGGAGGGGTCAGATGAGACGATCGTTGTTGTTCATGATGCTGGCCGGCGTCGCGGCGCTGGTCGCCGCACTGGTCGTCTACTCGGCGCTTAAGAAGCGCGAGCAGGAAGTTCAACAGGCGATGGCGCAGTCGGTCAATATCGTAGTAGCCGCACATGACCTGCACATCGGCACGCAACTCGATCCGACCGCAGTCAAGCTTGCGCGATGGGCCCGTGACAGCATGCCTCCGGGCGCCTTCACGGACGTCGCCGCGGTGTCGGGCAAGTACGTCAAGACGCCGTTTGTGGAAAACGAGCCGATTGTCGGTGATCGGTTGTTCAGCGGGGTCAAGACCGCGGGTATGTTGCCGCTTTTGATTCCCGCCGGGATGCGCGCGATGTCGGTGCCGGTTGACGAGGTCAGCGATATCGCCGGCTTCGTTCTGCCCGGCGCTCACGTGGACATCCTGGTTGCGATCGCTGACAAGGCGACCGGCGGCGAGCCGTTCTCCAAGATCGTTCTGCAAAACGTCGAAGTGATCGCCGTGGCGCAGGAGATTGAAGAGGCCAAGGACGAGCCCAAGGTGGTCAAGGTCATCACCGTGCTGCTGACGCCCGAAGAAGCGGAAAGGCTCACGATCGCCAGCCATGACGGGACTCTGCGCCTGGCGCTGCGCAATTACGAGGACAAGAAGGTCGTGATGACCAGCGGGTCCAATATCGCGGCGATGCTCCGCGGCGGCGCCGCGGCGCCCCTGATGGAACATCAGGCCGCGGCGCCTGCGCCCGCCCGGATCGTGGCGCGGCCGCGGCCCAAGGCGATCCAGGTCGAGATCCTGCGCGACGGCAGCAGCAAGAGCGAATCGGTCTCTTTCGTTCACGGCCGCGGCGCGCGCAATACCGTGGGGCTTGACCAGGAAACGGTTGGCGCGGCCGATCCGAGCTTCGAGATGACCGGTGTGGACGGCCTCGCGCCCGCTCCTGAAGCCGCGGCTGCGGCTATGCCGCGCGCAGGCGCTGCGGCGGCCACGGCGGGCGGCCGGCATGAGACCCACGCGCCGACGCCGGCGAGCGCGGTCGGATTCGCGGCATCTGCGGAGGGCAGTCCGCTTTTCGCCGGAGCTAACTCAAAGACTATCGACGTGCCGTAAGGGGGAGGATGGGACGATGGTCGAAGTAATAAGGAAGGACGTGCGCCGCTATGCTTACAAATTGCTCGCGGCCGCGATCGGATCGTTAGGATTCTTTGCGCTGGCCGGCTACCAAGCGGCAGCTTCGCAGACGCGCACCGTGCCGGTAACACTCAACGCCGGCGAAGCTTACACTATCGCGGATGTAAGCCCCGACTCGACGCCGGGCGTCAAGGTCGTGTCTAACCCGAGTGCGCTCGTGGTGCATACCGACGCTCCGGGCAAGATCGTGCTGCAGGGCGCCGCGGCCGGCAGCTGGAACATCAATGTCACGCTCGCCAACGGCGACAAGGTTACCTACGCGGTCGATGTGATGCCGGTCGAAGGCATCAGGGGGCCTCTGGCTTCTGCCAGCAATCCCGCGAGCGGTAGTGCATCGGCAGCGGCTTCCAGGCCGGCCGATGCGGGGAGCGGTCCTGTTGATCCGGCCGCTAAAGCCGATCGGGCTGCCAAGGTTTCTGCAAGCGCGGCGGATGCGCATGTTCCTTCTGCGCCGACTGCTGCGGCTCCAGACGCGCCTCGTGTAGCGTCGGCTCCTGCGGCAGTAACTCCGGTAATCGCCGCGCCCTCGGCTGCCGAGCCCGTGAGGGTGGCGTCGGCGGATCCGGCGATTCCGGCAACATCGATCAGTCCGGCAGCCTCGGTGAGCTCGTCGGCTCCAACAATTCCGGCGGCAGCCGTTGCTGCTCCCGCTCCGGCTTCGCCCTTTGCGGCGTCCGCTCCGGCGCGAGAGCCCGAGAAGTTGGCGCAGGAGCATACTCCCGTGTCTTCCACGTCGATGCCGACTTCGATGTCGCCGATAGTCGCGCCCAACTCGCCCACCGGAGATAACGGGATGCTACCGACGATGCCGTCGCAGGGCAACGCGGTAGGGGCGGCGCCCTCGCAGACCTTCAACACCGATCCGATGGCGGTGATTCCGACTGCGCCGCCGCCGCTCGGCGAGAAGCATTTCATGCCCGGTGACGGCGTGGACATGATGATGGGAACTTCGCTGGTTCTCGACTATCCCACGCGCATCCGGCGGGTCTCGGTGGCCGACAGCAAGGTCGCCGATATCCAGGTGATCAATCCCTACGAGCTCAACTTGGTGGCCCATCAGGCGGGGTTCACCACGCTGGCCGTATGGGACACGCAGGGACGCTATTCGGAGCGTGAAATTCGGGTTGACGAGAGCGGCAAGCAGCAGGTGCTGCTCAACGTAATCGTGGCCGAACTCAACCGCTCGCGAATGGAGAACTTCGGCATCAACTGGACGATGGCCTTTCCGAAGTGGAACATTTCGCTGGTCAACATGGCCGGTGGTGTGGCGACGCCTTACAACGCGACGACCTCTCTGACCGCCACTTCTATCGTTCAATCGAATCCGCCGGTCACGACCTCGAGCAGCGCCACGGGCACGTTGCCGCCCGGAGGTGTGACCATTCCGTTGCTGCTCTCGCAGAACCTGACCTACGGCCTCGCCGCGGGCAACAACAACATCCAGACCCAGAGCTTCTTTCAGTTTCTGGAAGAAAACAGCATGGGCAAGATACTGGCCGAGCCGCATCTGCTGGCCAACTCGGGTGAAAAGGCCGAGTTTCTCTCGGGCGGCGAGATTCCGATCGTGATTTCGCAGGCGCTCAACACCTCGATCGTGTTCAAACAGTTCGGCACCTCGGTTATCTTTGTACCCACGGTGATCGGGTTTGATGATATCCTGCTGAAGGTGAAGCCCGAGGTTTCCGAACCCGATTTCGCCCACGGCGTTAACCTGTTTGGTTTCACCGTGCCGGCGTTCGTGACGCGCAAGGCCGAGACGATGGTGCGGCTGAAGAACAATCAGACCCTGATCGTTGCGGGCCTCTTGCTCAACACCAAGAACGAGACCGTGGCCAAGGTCCCGTACCTCGGAGACATCCCGTACGTCCGCGGCTTGTTCCGGAACACGTCCTATACCAACACGCAGTCGGACCTGGTGATGACCGTGACGCCGCAGATCGTGGCTCCGCTGCCGTCCAACGGCCGGGTTGCGCTGCCGACCGATCGCGGACCGATGAATTTTGAAGAAATCAAGACCAGGAGGGTCTATCCCGAAGATGCCGGACGGCCCCGCTTCTAACGGAGCGGTATCCGTGCGGCCGGACAGAATCCTGTGGCAGTGTTAGGCAGAAAGAGTGACGGGCGGAAGGGTGCGCTCAGGGTTCTACTGGTCGGCGAAGACGAGACGCGGCGCGCCGAGATAAAGTCCGCGCTCGAGAGTCTTGGCGACCCGCCGCTCGAGATCGTCTCCGTGACGCCACAGGGTGGCGCCCAGGAGAGCAGTAATGGCGTCGCGCCGGCCGACGTCACGATGGTGGTGTTCAACGGCAACGAAGAAGCGTCGCTGGACTACCTCCAGAAACAGGCCGAACGCTCGCCGCGCCCCGCGCTGTTCGCGCTGGTGCGCGAGCGTTCGCCAGGACTGATGCGGCAAATCCTGCGCGCCGGCGCCGACGAGCTGCTCTTCCTTCCCCTCGATCCGGGGGATGCCACTCGCGCGCTGCTCAAGGTCAGCGAATCGCAGCGCCGCGAGGAGAAGCAGCAGGGCGGAGTTATCTGCTCGGTGGTCAGCACGGTCGGCGGCGTCGGCGTCTCGAGCCTTGCCGCCAATCTGGCGCTTGCGCTGCGCTACACGCTCAGCAAACGGGTCGCGCTGGTCGATCTCGATCTCCAGTCGGGCGGGCTTGCGGTCGCGCTCAACCTCGAGCCCGAGCGCACCATCATGGCGCTTGCCGAAGGGGAAAAGAAGCTCGACTCGATCCAGCTCGAGGCGGCGCTGAGCAAACATCCTTCGGGCATCTACCTGCTCGCGGCGCCCAAGCGGATCGAGGACAGCGAGCTGGTCTCCGAGGTGACCCTGGGCGGGGCGCTGGATCTGATGCGCCGGCTGTTCGACTTTGTGGTGGTCGATTGCGGCGGCTACATCAATGAGAACGTGGTCGCCGTGTGGGAACGTTCGGATCATCTGTTTTACGTGCTCGACCAGTCGATTGGTGCGGCGCGGTGTTGTTGGCGGTTTATCGAACTGTTCGGACGCCTTGGGCTCAGCGGGGTGCAGCCGCACTTCGTGCTGAGCCGGTATGTGTCGCATCATCCCATTAGCGAGGAGCAGATCATCAACACTCTGGGCAGGCCGATTTACGCCAAGATCCCGCGCGATGAAAAGGCGCTCGAGAAGGTCCAGCTGCTGGCCAAGGATCTATGGCAATGCGCGCCCAATTCGGCCCTGACCCGGTCCTACGAAGACCTCGCCCGCCGGCTCGCCGCCGGCAGTGAGGATTCTGACGAGGCGCCGGGCCTGATGTCGCGCCTGCGCGGAGTGTTCGGCGGCCGCTCCTGAAGGTTGGCTTTATGAAATTGGTCGAACGCATATCCCAGAAAGAAGGCGCCGCGCCGCAACAGCAGCAGCGCTCGATAATCGGCGCCCAGGCTCCCAAGCGCGAGCGCAGCACCGTTGCCGACGGCTTCCAGCAGCTCAAGCTCGCGGTGCATAACCGCCTGTTCGAAACGCTGGACGTCTCGCGCCTGGAAAGCCTCGAAGCCAATATGGCCTCGCAGAAGGTCACCGGCGCGATCAGCGAGATTCTGGACGAGGAGGGCAGGCTCCTCACCGACGCCGACCGCGCGCGCCTGATCGAGGAGATCAAAAACGAGCTGCTCGGCCTCGGTCCGCTCGAACCGCTATTGTGGGACGACGAGATCACCGACATCCTGGTCAACGGCCCCTCGCAGGTCTACGTTGAGCGCGGCGGCAAGCTCTACCTGACCGACGTGAGCTTCCAGGACGATCAGCACCTGATGCTGATCATCGACCGGATCGTTTCGCAGGTCGGCCGCCGCGTCGACGAAGCTTCGCCGATGGTCGACGCGCGCCTGCCCGACGGCTCGCGTATCAACGCGATCATTCCTCCGCTCGCGCTGGACGGGCCGGCGCTCTCGATCCGCCGTTTCGGCAAGCGGCGCTACTCGGTCGACGACCTGGTCGCCAAGGACAGCATCACCCCCGACATGGTCGAGTTCATCCGCGCGATCATCCGCGCCCGCCTGAACGTGCTGGTCTGCGGCGGCACTGGCTCGGGGAAGACCACAATGCTTAACTGTATCTCGGCCTTCATCCCGGTCGACGAACGCGTGGTGACGATCGAGGACTCGGCAGAATTGGTGCTGCAGCAACCCCACGTGGTGCGGCTGGAGACGCGCCCGCCCAACGTCGAAGGCAAGGGCGAAGTGACGGCCCGCGAGCTGGTGCGCAACACCCTGCGTATGCGGCCCGACCGGATCATCGTCGGCGAGGTCCGCGGCAGCGAAGTCTTCGACATGTTGCAGGCGATGTCGACCGGTCACGACGGCTCGCTCTGTACCATCCACGCCAACACGCCGCGCGACAGCATGGGCCGGCTTGAGATGATGATGCTGCTGGCGGGCTGGTCGATACCGCAGCGCGCCATGCGCCAGCAGATAGCCTCCGCCCTCAACGTCATCGTCCACGTCTCGCGCCTCTCCGACGGCTCACGCAAGGTGATGAAAATTTCCGAGCTGGTGGGGATGGAAGGCGACATGATCATGATGCAGGACCTCTTCGAATTCCATCGCACCGGCGTCAACGCACAGGGCAAAGTGCTCGGGCAGTACCGCAAAACCGGTATCCGCTCGGCCTACAAGGATCGCATCGAGGCCTACGGCTACAGCATGGATTGACGGGTAGAGGGGGCCAGGAGTTTATGACGTTATTAGCCGCAGGCGCCGTTTTTGCCTTCGTGTTCATCGTCCTCGCGGTAGGGCTGATCAGCATGACTCAGTCCGCCGAGCAGAACCGTTCGATGACGCGCCGCATGAGCCGGCCGATAGGCGACGTTGAAGACGTCGACATAACCCGCAAGCGCAAGCCGCAGGAGCATTCGATCTTCAGCGCCTTTGCCGATTTCAACCTGCTGCGCAAGCTCGAAGAGATGATGTGGCAGGCGGGGCTGTACATGCGGGTCTCCGAGATGGCGCTGATAATCCTGCTGCTGTTTTCCGCCGGCACCTTGATCGGGGATTTGTTCTGGAAGGGCATGCTGTTCGCGGTGTTGACCGGCGTCGGGTTCGGCGCTTTGCCGATATTCTACATCCGTTTCCGCCGCTCCCGGCGGATGAAGGCTTTCATCGCCCAGCTGCCGTTTGCGCTCGACCTGATGAAGTCGTCGCTCGAAGCCGGCCACTCGCTCAACCGCGGACTGCAGGTCGTGGTGCAGGAGTTTGCCGACCCGCTGGGCGGTGAGTTCCGCACCGTGCTCGAACAGACCCGAATCGGCCTGCCGCTCCCGCGCGCGCTCGAGGATATGCTCAAGCGCGTCCCCGAAGAGGACCTGCGCCTGCTGGTGGTCGCGGTCAAAGTGCAATCCGAAGTCGGCAGCAGTCTCGCGTTGATCGTCGGCCGGCTGGCTGAAATTGTTCGCACCCGCCAGCGGCTGCGGCTGCAGATCAACGCGCTGACCGCGCAGGGGCGGCTTGGCGGACTCATCGTGGCTTTGCTGCCGATCGTCGTGCTCGGCATGTTCAGCCTCATCAATCACGACTACGCCAACGAGCTGTTTTTCGATCCGACCGGGATCAAGATTCTCAAGATCGCGGCGTTCCTCGACTTCTGCGCCTTCGTCGTGATCCGCCGGATGCTGCGGATGGATTTCTGAAGAGCTTTGGCGCCGTAGGGTAATTCAAATGACTCCACTACTGGTAAGCCTCATCGTTCTCTGCATGGCGGGGGTAATCGGGACCGCTGTCTATCACGCGCTCTACGGCACCCATCGCGCGCTCGAGGAACGGTTCGCCGACCTCGCGTTGAAGGTTCGCGCCTCGCAGGGTGTCTTTGAAGACAGCGAAGAAGAGCTCCGCGGGTTCTCCAGGCTCTTCCTGCAGTGGGCGGCCAAGCGCGTGCCCGTTCCTAAAGCGGACACGCCCGAGGGCGAAAAGCTCGCCCGCACGCTGATCCAGGCCGGCTACCTGAAATCCACGATGCCGCAGATCTTTCAGCTCTTCCGGTTCGGGATGGGCCTCCTGGGCATCCTGATCGGCGTGGGGGCGGGATTTATTCTCGGCAATTCCGGTTCGATGATGCTCTTTGGAATCGCCGGCTTCGGCATCGGAAGTTTCCTTCCCAGCTATTATGTCGGCCGCCGCGCGCGCCAACGCCAGAACGCCATCGCTCGCCAGCTCTCGGACGTGCTCGACCTGCTGGTCGTTTGCGTCGAGGCCGGCCTCGGTCTGTTCGAAGCGATCAAGGTCGTGGGCACCGAAAGCGAGCGGCAGAAGCAGGAGATCGGGCGCGAGCTGGCCCTGGTGACCTCCGAAATCTCGGCAGGCGCCACGCTCGGGCAGGCTCTGCGCAACCTGGCCGAGCGCACCGCCGTCGAAGACATCAAGCCGCTTGCCGCGACGCTGATCCAGAGCGAGCAGCTCGGCGCGCAGATCGCTCCGGCGCTGCATGCGAGTTCCGACGCTCTGCGCACGCGCCGGCGCCTGCGCGCTGAGGAAGCCGCGCAGCGGACCACGATCAAGATTCTGTTTCCGCTGGTCCTGTTCGTTCTGCCGGCGATGTTGCTGGTCATCGTCGGCCCTGCGATTATCGAGATTCTGCACACGCTCGCGGGCAGTTGAGCCGCGAGCGGCGGCGTGGCGCCGCCGCTTGGTCCGACGCGGCGGGCCACGCATCCCGAAGGGGGATGCGCGGCCCGCTGTCTTTTTGCGCGCGAGGCTCGGCGGAGCGGCGGCGGCACCTGGGCGATGCGACGGTAGTGCGGCGGCTGCGGCAGTCGCGCGCGCCACCGCGACAGGGTCGGCGTTGCCAGTGCGGCTATTCTGGCGGATAGAAGCGGAAAAGTGCTGAAGGTTGCGTCCGGACGCTTCGTGCCGGACCGGAAACGTTACAGCCCCAGGCGCTTCATCAGGCGGTACAACGTGGTGCGATCCACGCCGAGCGTGGTTGCCGCAATAGCGCGATTACCCTTGGCCGCGTCGAGGGCCGCGCGGATACGCGTGACCGCGGCGCGGTCGAGATATCCTTGCAGCGTCTCGTTGGGCTCGACCTGTTCTTCGGCTTCTGCTGCGGGCTCGATACTGCCTTCGAGCGCGAACGCCTCGGGAGTCAGAATCTCCGCGCCGCTCATCACGACCGAGCGCTCGATAACGTTTTCCAACTCGCGCACGTTGCCGGGCCAGAGATAGTTCAGCAAGGCGCGTTCGGCCTCGGGCGAGAGAGTGATCGGACGCCCGGCCTGCGCCGTGTAGAAAGCGAGGAAATGGCGCGCCAGCGGCAGGATGTCCTCCCGGCGTTCGCGCAGCGGCGCAATCTTCACCGGGATGACGTTCAGGCGGAAGTAGAGGTCCGCGCGAAAACGGCCGGCCGCGACTTCGTTGCGCAGCATGCGGTTGGTTGCGGCGACGATTCGCACGTCGACCTTGCGCGACTTTGAAGCGCCGACGCGCAGGACTTCACCGTCCTCGAGCACGCGCAGCAGCTTGGCCTGAAAATCCGTCCCGGCCTCGGCGATTTCATCCAGGAACAGAGTGCCGCCCGAAGCGCGCTCAAAGCATCCGGCGCGTGCCGCGATCGCGCCGGTAAAAGAGCCCTTCTCGTGGCCGAACAATTCGCTCTCGACCACGCCCTCGGCGAAGGCCTTGCAGTTGACGGCGACAAAAGGACCGTCGGCGCGGGCGCTCCAATAATGAAGCATCCGTGCGATCAGCTCCTTGCCGGTGCCGCTCTCGCCCTCGATAAGCGCGGTCGAGCGCGAGGGCGCGACGCGCCGGATCATCGCCACCAGTTGCTTGCTCTGCGTGCTTTCCGCGATAAAGCCGGCGGCCGTGCTGGCGACGTTGAGCTGCTCGCGCAGACGATGGTTCTCGCGCTGCAGCGAGCCGAGTTCGATCGCGCGCGCTACCTTCTTGGTCAGGTCGTCCGCGCTGAAGGGCTTCGTTACATAGTCGAAGGCGCCCTCGCGCATCGCGGCGACCGCCGCGCTGACACTGCTATCGGCTGCGAGCAGAATTACAGGTACGTCGGGCCGTCGTGCGCGGACTCGGCGCAGCAATTCCAGACCGTCCATTCCAGCGCCGCGCACCGCCGTGATGACGACTTCGTAACCCTGCTCGACGACGGCTAGCGCAGCGTCGCTGGTCTGGCAAACTTCGGTGTAGTAGCCCTCGTCCTCGAGCGCCTTGGAAAGAAAGCGCGCCGCGTCGTCGTCGCTTTCGACGATGAGCGCTCTCGCTCTGTAGGCCTCTACGGCTACTGCGCTTAATCCCTCAGACATTAGCGTATGGCCCGATCTGGCACGGCTTGTTGTGCATACTGGTGCATAATTGCGCACGGTGTACCGCATGTCAACAGTGCCCCGACCGTATTCATGCACCGGAGTGCGACAATCCCAAGGCCATGTTGCCGGCCCGCAACGCATCGGAAAGCCCATGGCTTACTCGAAATATCCCGTGTTCATTGGACGCTTTGAAGCGTCGGACCGGTACCTTGACGGGGATGTTGCAAAGCGTCCCGCTCTCAAGGTTCGCTTGATTCGTTCCGTCATGAACGAGATCCATACGCGAGATGCGTGCCAAAGATAAATGTAGCACAACGAGGCCAATCATTGGCAATCTGCCACAAGGGCCGATCTTCGCGTGCGCATCTGCACACTCGGGCATTTGTTTATTAGCGGTGCTTAAAAATCATCGCGTCGCTGATGAGGTGGGTGTGGCGATGCAGGCAGACGCGAAATGGCTCCCCGGGCCGGATTCGAACCAGCGACTTGACGGTTAACAGCCGTCCGCTCTACCGACTGAGCTACCGGGGAGCACCTGAGCGGCCCTATTTTGCTATCCGCATGGCCGGACGAAATCAAGCACGTCATCCGCGTGTGGGCCGCAGGGATGTGGTGAATCATACAACGATCGGCGATAATTCGGGCAAGGAGTGCGAGAGCCCCGATGGGCGAAGTCATCCGACTGGAAGAAGTCGACCGCGAGCGTCGCAGGAGCCGCGCCCGTGTGGCCGAGCGAGCCCATCTCGAACGCGCGGTCGCCGTGCTGCGCGAAAACCTCGCCGTCGCGGCCGAAGCGCTGCGCAGCGAGTCGGATGCACGGGTGCAGACCGAACTGCTCGGCCGCATCGAGCGCTTCGCGGCGATGATCCGTTACGGGATGCGGATGCTCGGCGAAACGTCGGGCGGCGGCATTGACGACCCGTCCGCTGCCGATCGGCCGGCGGCCGGACATTAGAATTAGAGGGAAGCGCCCGGGCGTCAGCGCAGTTTCTTGCCGCCGCGCCGCTTGGCCTCGGCCGCCTCGAAGCCGCCGTCCGCGAACCATCGAATTTGCCGCGCGAGGCCGCTCAGGATGTCGAGTTCGCGCGTGCCGATTCCCGCGCGTCCAATGATCGCGCGGAGCGCGAACATGATGTGCTCCGGGTTGTCCGCGGGCAGAAACCCGATCGAGACCAGCGCCTCGCCGAGCCGTTCCATCATCGCGTCCACCGCCCCTGCCGGAGCATGAGGCTGCGCCGCCGGCATGTCGCGCGCCGCGCCGGCTGCCATCATCAGTTCGTACGCGACCAGCATCACGGCTTGGGCCAGATTCAGCGACGGATACTCGGGCGCGGTGGGAATCGTGATCAGCCGTTGGCAAAGCTTGAGTTCGCGGTTGACGAGGCCCGTGTCCTCGGGGCCGAAGATTATCGCCACCCGGTTCTGGGCGGCCTCGGCGGCGAGTTGCGCTGCGGCCTCGCGCAGTGCGATCGCGCCCGAACGATAAAGTCCGGGGCGGCAGGTGGTGCCGACCACGAGCGTGCAATCGGCAAGCGCATCGCCAAGGCTCGGATAGCGCTGCGCGTTGCGCAGGACATCGCGACCATGCACCGCCATCGAGGCCGCGGCCGACCCAAGCGCGGCGGGCCGCGGCGCGACCAGGCGCAAATCGCCGAGGCCCATGTTCTTGAGCGCGCGCGCGGCCGCGCCGACGTTGCCCGCCTGGAGCGGCCGCACCAGCACGAAGGCAAAGTTGGCGAGAAGGTCCATCGGGTCTGAATCTTAGCCCTTGCGAGCGTCGCTCGACAGCATCCGTACGCGCCGGCCGCGGCCGGCGCCGCTTTGCTGCTGATCGTGCGTGCGGCGCTTGATGAAAAACGCTATCTTGGCTGCGAGTGCCGGTGCGCACGGCGGTTACGATGAAGATAATTTCCTTCGGCGACGTTCACATGGCAACGCGCAACCTCGGCCGGATGGACGAGGCGATGTGCGATACGGACCTGGTGATAATCTCGGGCGACCTCACCAACTTCGGCGGCGTGGACGACGCGCGCAAGGTGATCGGCGACGTGCGCGCGCGATGCGCCAATGTGCTCGCGCTGCCGGGCAACCTGGACCGCCTCGAGGTAGTCCCGTTTCTCGAGCGCGAAGGCGTGGCGCTGCATGGCTGCGGGATGGTGCGCGACGGAGTGGCGATCTTCGGATGCGGCGGCTCCAACGTCACGCCCTTCAACACGCCGATGGAACTGAGCGAGGACGAGATTTACGCGACGCTGATGGCCGGGTACGAGCAGGTGCGCGGTCATCGCCCGCTCCTGATGGTCTGCCACACGCCGCCCTTCGAGACGCGATGCGACAGAATCGTCGGTGGCAAGGCGGTGGGTAGCACCGCTGCGCGGCGCTTTATCGAGGAGGTAAAACCCGACGTCTGCATCTCGGGCCATATCCACGAGTCGGCCGGAGTTGACGCGATCGGTTCGACCCGGGTGTTCAACGCCGGGCCCTTCAAGGGCGGCGGCTATATTGTCGTGCAGAGCAACGGACAATCGCTCGACGCGCGGCTGGAGTTTCTTTGAGGTCCCGCCGCTCTCCCGCGTACAACAATCGGCCGGCGTTTACTACGGCAAGCTGGTCAATGGCAGAAGCCTGGTGCTCAGGGGATGGTCGGCGCTGCTGCGCCGCTTCATCCTGGGCCGTATGTAGCGCCGCGGCACCGGCGCCTTGAGGACGAATCGCAGGAAATGCTGAGGGTGGTGTTTTTCGATGCGGCCGGGACGCTCTTTCATACTCGTGAACCCGCAGGGCTGAGCTATGCGAAGATTGCCGAGCGCTTCGGCGCGCGCGTCGACGAGCGTCGGGTTATCGACTCGTTCAGGCGTGCCTTCGCGGCGGCGCCGGGGCTGGCCTTCGGGCCGGGGCACGACGCGGCGCGGCTGCGAGAGCTGGAGCGCGAATGGTGGCGCCGCCTGGTACGGGCGACATTTGAGGGTCTTGCCGATTTTCCGGATTTCGATGCCTATTTCGACGCCCTGTTCGCGTTCTTCGCCGACCCGGCGAACTGGGTCTCCGATCCGGAGGCGCCTTTGCTGCTGGCGGCGCTCCGCCACAGCGGAATCGAACTCGGCGTGATTTCCAACTTCGACTATCGCATCTACGCGATCCTCGATCGGCTCGGGCTCACCCGTTATCTCGATACGATCACGATCTCATCCGAGGCCGGCTATGCGAAGCCCGCGCCCGAGATTTTTCAAATCGCGCTCGAACGCCATGAGTTGCCGGCCGCCGAGGCGCTCCACGTCGGCGATGTGGAGGCGCTCGATGTTGTTGGGGCGCGCGCAGCCGGTATCGCCGCGATATTGATCGACCCCGAGGCGGTCACGCTTGAATCCGCGGCATCCGAGAACGTTTGCCGGGATACGACCGCAGAAGCGGCTGCCGTCGAGCAGCGCCCGCCGCAGTCCTCGAAACGGCCCGAACTGCGCTCATGCGGTGAGCGATGCGTCCGCGTGCGGACGCTCAGCGAGGCCGCGACGGCGCTCGGCCGCTTCCAGTTCGCCTAAGCCGCGAGGCTTTTCAGCCGGCGCCGGTCTCGACGCTTTCGACCGCCGCGCCGTCGTGATCGAAACGGACGACGATTCGATACTCGCCGGCGGCGATCGTAAGCGTGTAAGCGCCGGGCTTACGCAACGCCGCGCTGATTTCACTGAGCGGCTGACCTTTGAGCTTGGCCAGCGCGCGGTTGAGTTCGCCAAACGACGCGCCGATCGTTTCGCCGCGAGGTGTTTTCCTGAGCAGCGCCGTGAGCGACAATTCCGCAGCCGGCCCGAATACGTTCCTGACGCGGCCGGTGGAGAGCGCGACCTCGACGATCGCGCCGAGCGCCGGCACGAGTTCCGCCCGGACTTCCATCTTCGCGACAGCCTCTTCCAGCGCGGTGTAGGCATCGCGGCCGCCGGATTGAGGACCTGCGGCGGCAAAGCTTTGGACGAGCGATAAGACCAGGTCGCGCTGAAGCTCGTCGAGTTTCAGCGCCGCGGCGCCCTCCGCGCGGCGGCTTTCATCTATGCGCGTGTTCATCGGTCCGGATGGTTATCCGCGATTATCCTGGCGCGGCGATCATACGTGCTTGTGCTCGAGCAGGGCGGCGAGTTCGTGTTCGAAGCCGCCGGTTTCAATCGCGCAATGCATCCCGCACTCCTTGGGCGCACCGGTCTCCCACCACCATCGTCCGGAGCGCGAGTCCTGGCCGTCGGGCACGGGCCGCGTGCACGGCGCGCATCCGATCGACTTGTAACCCTGGTCGTAGAGCGAGTTGTACGGCACGCCGTTGGCGCGGAGGTAGTCCCAGACCTCATCTTCGGTCCAATCGGCGAGCGGCGCGAGCTTCACGATTCCGCCGTGGTCGTGATCGATTTCGACCTTGCGGATGTTGGAGCGCGTTGCCCACTGCTCGCGGCGAAGGCCGGTCACCCATGCGCCGCAGGTCATCAGCGCTCTCCGCAGGGGCAGGATCTTGCGCACCTGGCAGCAGAGCAGGCGCAATCCGACGTCGCGGTAAAAGAGGTTGTGGCCGTTTCGGCCCACCATCTTTTCAACCACCGCGGTCTCGGGCATGAAGACGTCGATCCGGATGCCGTATTTTTCGCGGATTCGGTCGATCAGCTCGTAGGTCTCCTGCGGCTGGCGGCCGGTATCGATAGTGAAGACGCGCACGGCCGGATCGATCCGCCACGCCATGTCGATGAGCGCGCAGCTTTCCGCTTGCAGGCTCGAACAGATCGCGAGCGAGGAACTGAATTTTTCGATCGCCCAGGCGATCACTTCCTGCGGCTCTTTGTCGTCGAGTTCGACCGCGGCCTCCCCGGCCTCGAGTTCGTCCATCAGATGGATTTCCACTTGCGCTTCCATGGCGTCCTTTCAAACTGGCGCGCGCGGCGTCAAAGCGGGGCGCGCGCGGCCTCGCGATTTCCCTGGGCGAGTGCGATCAGATCGGCGTCGGAGGTCCGCGCGCAGAAGCGCGCGAACGACTCCTCGGGCAGGCGATTTTCCAGAAAGCCGGCGAACAGCCGGGCCACATGGTCTTCGACCTCGGCCGAAGGCACGCGGCGCAAAAGCGGCTTGCCGATCGCGGCGTCGCGGCCGAGTCCGCCGCGCAGGATGATGTCGAAGGCCTCCAGCGGCTCGCCTCTTGGGCCGCGCGCGGTCGTTCCCTGGAGCCCGATATCGCCGGTCCAATGCTGTCCGCAGGCATGGGGGCAGCCATCAAGATTGACCTTGAGTCCGCCCGTCCGGTCGCCGAAGCGGTTTGCGAGGCGTTCGATAATCGACGCCAGTTTCGGCTTGGTCGAAACCACCGAATAGTTGCAGTGCGTGTCGCCGATGCATGCGATCGAGGAGGCATAGAGGCCGTTCGCGTCGAGCGGAAAACCGATCGCGCCGACGCGGCCGATAATTTCGTCGATGCGCGGCTCGGGAATTCCACTCAGGATAAAATTCTGGCGGCGGGTAAGGCGGATATCGCCGCCAATCTCGTCCGCGACGTCGGCCAGCTCGCGCATCTGCCGTCCGCTTATCAGGCCGAGCCGTGCCGGGAAGCCGGCATAATAACGCCCGGTGGTTTTCTGCTCGTGGACGCCGATATGCTCGCCCTCGCGCTCGGGGAGCGGCAACTCGGGAAGATCCTCCATCGGATAGCCGAGCCGCTCCTCGACCAGTTTGCGAAAGCCCTCGGGGCCATAGTCGTCGATCATGAACTTGAGCCGCGCCTTGACCCGCGAAGTCCGGTACTCGGTGGTGAGCCGCCAGACATCGAGAATCGCGCGCATCGTCGCGAGCGCCCGCTGGTGCGGAACGAAGACGCCGAGATGTCGCGACAGGCGCGGCGTCGAGGATTGGCCGCCGCCGACGCGCACCGCAAAGCCGTTGCGCCCGTCCCTGGCTACGCCGATTAGCGCGACGCAATTGATCTCGGGCGCGTTGCACTGCGCTGGGCAGGCCGCGATGGTGATTTTGTGCTTGCGCGGCAGGTCCGAGTACTCGCGGTTGCCGTAAAAGAACGCCGCCGCCTCGGCGATCACGCCGGTTGCGTCGAACAGCTCCGCGCGATCGATTCCGGCGACCGGGCATCCGGTGATATTGCGCACCACGTCGCCGCATCCGCCCATCGTGGTCAGCCCGGCGCCCTTCAGCTGGTCGTGGATCTCGGGAAAGCGGTCGAGCGCGATGTAGTGGAGCTGGATATTCTGGCGCGTGGTCAGTTCGCCTTCGCCGCGCGCGTAGCGCTCGGCGATCTCGCCGATCGTGCGGAGCCCATTGGCGCTCAGGATGCCGCTCGGGATCTTCACCCGCATCATGAAGCCACCGATTTTGGGCTTGTCGTGATAGAGGCCAAACCATTGCAGCCGCACGATGTCCTCTTCGGGGAGCTTTTCGTACGGCGTGCCGGCCACGCGTTCCCACTGGTTCGCGAGTTCGGTGGGAAAGAGTTCGTGCTTGAGGCGTTCGACGGAGTTGCGCTTGAGGATCGTTTCCCACGGCGGTGCCGGTCGTCTCGCCATAGCGAATTACTCCATCTGCCCCGCCGCGAGATCGGCGGGCACGGCGGTCGAGCCGAAATCGGGCGCCGGGCCGTCCTCCGCGGGATCTTCAGAAGCGCCAAGCGCCGAGGCCAGATCCGCCGCGGCCGCGCGCTCCGGACGGAACCATCGCAGGCTTTCGGAGAGTCCGGCCACTTCACCGACGATCAGCACCGCCGGAGACGGGGGCCGGCGCTGCGCGGCGAGATCGGCGAGCGTCGAGAGCGTGCCGCGCACAATCTCCTGCTCGTGCGTGGTGCCGCTGGCGACCAGCGCCGCCGGTGTCGCCTCGGCACGGCCGTGGTCGCGGAGCTTGCGGCAGATGGTCTCGATCTGGCCGAGCGCCATGTAGAAAACGATCGTCTGCGCGGGCGCGGCCAGACGATTCCAGTCGTACGCCGGGTCTTCGGCATCGTGTCCGCTCACCAGGACGCATGAGCGAGCGTACTTCCGATGAGTCAGCGGAATTCCCGCGTACGTGGCGCATCCGCTCGCCGCGGTGATGCCGGGAACGACCTGGTAGGCCACGCCGGCGCGCGCGAGCACTTCCATCTCCTCGCCGCCGCGGCCGAAGACGAGCGGATCGCCGCCCTTGAGGCGAAGCACCCGATTGCCCTCGCGGGCGAGACGGATCATCGTCTGATGGATCCGCTGCTGCGGCCAGCCGGGAGCGCCGCCGCGTTTGCCGACGTCGATACGCGCCGCGTCGCGCCGGACCAGCGCGAGGATCGCGGGCGCGACGAGGCGGTCGTAGAGAACCACGTCAGCCTGTTGCATCAATCTCAGCGCGCGCATCGTGAGCAGCTCGGGATCGCCGGGGCCGGCGCCCACGATATAGACCTCGCCATTGACCTCGCTGCAGCTTTGGCCGACGGCGGACCGGGAATCGCCGCCCGTGCCACACGCTATTTCGATCATCCGCGCCATCAGGCGATGCGCCTCGGCGTCGCGGCCGGCATACAGATGCCCCGCGACGGGGCCGCTCGCGACCCGCTCCCAGAGCCGCCGCCGGGCTTCGGGCGGCGAGACGTGACTGCGAACCTTCGCGCGCCAGTTCCCCATGAAATCGGCGAGCCTTCCGAGCGCGGCCGGCATCAGAGCTTCGAGCGAAGCTTTTATCTCTCGCGCCAGGATCGGCGCTCTGCCGCAGGTGCCGATCGCAATCAACAGCGGAGATCGATCGACGACCGCGGGCATCATGAAGCCGCAGAGCGCCGGATCGTCAACGACATTCACGAGGACGCCGAAGCGATCCGCGGACGCGGCGACCAGCCGGTTAAGTTCGGGGTCGTCAGTGGCCGCGATAACCAGGCGATAGCCGGCTACCATCTCGGGTTCGAATCCCGCGACGTGCCAGCGGACGCGGCCGACCGAAATCAGCGGCTCGAATTCCGGGTCGCAGCGCGGCGCAACCACACTGACGCGGCATCCGGCCTCGAGCATCTGGCGCGTCTTGCGCAGCGCGACCGCCCCGCCGCCGACTACGAGGGCGGGTGCGTCGCCGAGTGCAAGAAATATCGGAAACCAGTCCATCGCGCGTCTTTCCACGTCGCGTTTTCTCGGTCTGGCGCGTTCCCGTCAGACGGCGAGCTTCACGGCGACGCCCAGCAGCACGACCGCGATCGCGCGGCGGAGCGTCACTTCAGGCAGCACGCCGGCGAGCCGCGTGCCGACATAAATTCCCGGCAGAGTTCCGAGCAGCAGTTGCCCCAGCAGCACGAAATCGGCTTTCGCGATCAGCATGTGTCCGAGGCCCGTCGCCAGCGCCAGAACCACTCCGTGTGCGAGATCGGTGCCGATCAGATGGCGCGTCTTGATCGTGGGGAAGAGCAGGAGCAGGACGGTTACGCCGAGCGCGCCGGCGCCAACCGACGAGAGACTGACCAGCACGCCAATGACCATCCCGGCGAGCAGGGGCAGGAGATCGCGCAGCGGTCCGTCGGATGCGGGTATCTTGTGAGCGATCAGGGCGCTCAACCGCTCGCGAAACAGGATCACCGCTGCGCTCGCGGTCAGCGCGACGCTGAGAGCCACGTTGGCCATCGCGTCCAGGTCGCGCGTGCTGCGCCCCATCAGCCAGAGCCCTCCGAGCGTCAGGAACGCCGCCGGCAGGCTTCCCGCGAGCATCCGGCCCGCCAGCCGCCACTCGACCTGCCCTTGGCGAGCGTAAACCCAAAACGCCCCCGCTCTCGTCGCTGCCGTATAGAGAAGGTCGGTGCCGACCGCGACGCCCGGCGCAACGTGCATCCCGAGTATCAACACCGGCGCCATTAAGGAGCCGCCGCCAACACCGGTCATCGCGACCAGCGCCGCCACCACAAAACCCAGGAGAGTAAAGGTGAAATTCATCGTAATTCGTCGCCGGCAAAATAAAAGACAAATATAGTCTTATTTCTCATTTATTTGCACCGAGCATAGACGCCGGAATATCGCAGGTCAAGCCCGACCCTCGTTCCGCGCGGTTTGGGATGCCTCAGATGCGTTGTTCAGGATGAATTGGGAAAACGAAAAAGGAGACGCGCCCGGCCGGAAGTTTCATTAAACTTCGCGCGCGACCGGAGAAGAGATCGAAGCAATTTTCGTCTAAAATTAGAGATCTGCTTGACGCCTATGACCCGTTTATCCTTAATCAACACGGCCTTTGACCGAACCGGATGCTTCGTGGATGGCGATCGTCCATCGGAAACTCCAGGCTGACGCAGGAATTGACGCGAAATGGTGTATTCACGCCGTATTTTCTTCGGCCTCGTGCCCCCGGCCGCTCTGCTGATGCTGGCGTTCTCGTTTTCGGCCGTCCATGCCTCGCTGAGTGGGCTGAATTCGCGTCTCAATGCGTTGGAGCCGCGGGTCAGCGAGGCACTGGAAAACCCGTCCGCAGCGAGCTCGCTCATCTCGGAGCTCGACACGGCCGAGGGCGAGTTCGAGGAAGCGGCCAACGGGCGGGTGAGCCGCGGCGAGCTGATGGATACCTACGTTCAGCTCGAATCGATGCTGAACCGGATTTACCAGACCTACCAGCACAAGAAGGACGCCTGTATCGCGCAAATCGACGCGGGAGGCAATTGCGACTACGACCAGCCGGAACAGCTCGCGCTGCGCGCGCTCTATCCGCTGTCGTGGCTGCACTACCGCGGAGCGCTTCTCTACAGCGGCGACCCGGCGATGGCGCGGCGGCTGCTCAACCAGGCGATCGACGGCTTCACTTCGAGCACGCTGGTGATTTTCTCGCCCGAACTCATCCGCGAGAACCTGCTCGGCCGCGCGCTCTGCGAGCGCGAGCTGGGCAAGTACGACCATCAGGAATACAACCACGCGATCGCTGACTTCAAACGCATCCTGCACGACGGCCCCGAAACCCGGCAGTACCGTCCGGCGCAGCAGGGACTCGCGGCGACTTACGCCGCGATGGGCCAGGCGGGGCAGGCGGCGAAGCTTTCGGGCGAGGCGGCGGCGGGCGCGACCGGCCAGACGCGCCAGGGCCTCGAGATGATGCGCCTGCGCGAGCTGTTCGAAGCGGAGAAGGCGACGACCGACCCGGCCAAGCGCGCCAGCATTCATCGCGAAGCCGTCGACTACATCAAGGCCCGCCAGGACGACAAGAACGAATGGGCGATCGCGCTCTCGGCGGTCGCCCAGTACGTGCCCGACCCGGTGGCCGAGTTCGGCGACTCCAGCGATCCGTTCGAGAAGTGGCTGCTCGCAAGCGTGCTCTACTTCAAACGTCAGCCGCTGCCGGCGGCGAAGTATTTCACCGAGGCGGCCGAGACGGGCCGTTATCCGAAGGCCTACAAGTACGCGGCGGACCTCTACTACACGCTCGGCCGCATCGACCTGGTTGAAAAGCTGGTGGACCAGGTGGCGGCGCAGCCGAATAATCCCGACGCGCAATGGGCCTCCTACATGCGGTTTAAGCTGCCGCGCCTGCAATGGGAGCGCAGCGGCAAGACCAACGCGGCGCTAGAGAAGCAGTGGCTGGCCGCCGCCGAGGATTATCTGAAGGTCTATCCGCACGGCCAGTATGCCTTCGAGCCGCGCTTTCGGATCGCCGAGCGGCTGCAGAAGCAGGGCCGGTACGCCGAGGCGATCAAGCAGTACCAGCAGGTTTCGGGCAATCCTTCGTACGACTTTACCGCGGTCTTCAATGCGGCCGAGTGCAACTACCTGATGGTCGCCGAGGCGGAGAAGAAAGAGGAGGCCGGGGGCAAGAACGCCAAGCCTTCGGTGGCGCTCGCCGCGATGCGCGCCGACGCGATCAAGGGGTTGCGCGACGCGATCAACCGCGAGCCGATGGCCGAGCGCAGCGCGCCGATGCAGCGGCGGTTCTTCCATGACGCGCGCGGCCGCGCGATCTACATGCTCGCGAGCCTGCAGGAGCACGAGGGCACCGCGGTCAACAATCGCGAGATTTCCGCCCTGCTGACCGGCTATGAGACCGAGTACCCGGGGATGAGCGATCACTTCAACGAAGTTTTCGAATGGCGACTGAAGTCGCAGGCTGCGCTCGGACAATGGGATGCGATCGCGCGCGACGTCGCGGCGCTGGTCAAACGCAACCAGGGCAATCTCGCGCACAGCGACTTCATCAAGGAGATCGGCGTTGATTTCTGGCGCGGCGCGCTGGCCGCGCAGACCCGCGGCGACCAGAAAGCCTATCTCGCCCAGGCCCAGCTGACCGCGCTCGACTACGGCTACTTCGAGGACATGGTCAAGGCGGGCAAGATCCCGGCCAAGAATCTCACCGGCACGCTCTCGATTCTTGGACAGGCCTACGCGGCGCTCGGCCAGACCGACAAGGCCGAAGCGACGTTCGCCGAAGTGGTCAAGGCCGACGCGGCCTCGCCCGACGCCAACGCGGGCCTGGCGCGAATCGCGCAATCGCGCAAGGACTACAAGAGCGCGCTCGATTTGTGGTCGCGGGTAGAGGCAACCGCGGCGCAATCGGACAATCTCTGGTATCAGGCCAAGTACAACATGGCCGAGATCCTGGCGACCGAGGGCAACGTTGCCGGCGCATGCAACAAACTCGCGGCCACGCGCAGCGAGCATCCGAGCCTCGGCAGCCCGCAGATGAAGGCGCAATGGCTCGATCTGCAGAACAAGCTTTGCCTCAAACAATCGGCGTCGGGGTAGGTTCGAGATGTTGACGCGAATTCATCACGTGGGTGTGGTCGTTCCGAGCCTCGAAGAGGGGCTCAAGTTCTGGCGCGACGCGCTGGGGATGCGGCTCACCAAGAGCGCCACGATCGAGGAGCAGGGCGTGCGCGCTGCGCTGCTCGAGGTCGGCGGCAGCGAAGTCGAATTGCTCGAACCGCTCAGCGCCGAGGGCGGCGTGGGCAAGTTCCTCGCGCGCCGCGGCGGCGGATTGCATCACGTATGCTTCGAGACCGACGATGTCGCGCGCGAGCTTGCGGACGCCAGGGCGAAGGGAATCCAGCTGATCGATCAATCGCCGCGCCACGGCCTCGCCGGCATGATCTGCTTTCTCCATCCCAAGGCGACGCGCGGCGTGCTGGTCGAATACGCGCAGCCGTTCGCCGACGAATCCCACGCGGGCGGCAAGTCCGGGGAGTAATCTGATAACGCCGATGCCGATCTACGAATACCACTGTGCCGATTGCGACCGTTCGTTCGAGGCCTACGTCCGCCCGGGCGCACAGGAGACGGAGTGTCCCGCCTGTCATGGCGGCAATATCGCACGGGAGCTTTCCGTCTTCGCCGCCGCGCGGGGCGCGTCGGGCGCGCCGAATGGCGGCGATTTCAGCGGCGGCTCCGGCGCGATGGGCGGCGGCGGATGCTGCGGCGGCGGCTGCGGCTGCCGCTAGCTCACCGCCGAAGCATCACACGCCAGCAGCGAACCTCGCCCCAGCCCTACCGGTACGGCGTGAAGCCGCGCGCTATCCCCGCATACAGTTTCAGCGGCAACGAACTGCGCAGGAAAGCCGCACACAGTCCGAACAGTGCTCCGAACAGGCTGCCGTTGACGCGGATCCATTCAAGATGGGTGCGGGTTTTGTCTTCGATCTGACGGCGGATCTGCTCGTCTGTCTGGCGGTTCAGATTTTCCACCACCAGCCGCGCGATCTCGCCTTTCAGGTTGCCGATGGACTTATTCAGCACCTCTTCGACCCATCGCAGCACGTGCTCGCGCTCGGTGGTGTCGGCGGTCTGGAGCCGGACGCCCAGGCGATGAATCTCGTCCTCGACATAGTTCAGGAAGTCCGGATCGTGGCTGAATTTGGAAACCATCTCGGGAAGTTTTTCGGCGAACTG
>DATJXN010000151.1 GCA_035500095.1 Candidatus Binataceae bacterium | reverse complement strand
TGATCGGCAGCACCAGAGAAGGAGGTCGATGCGGCGCGCGGGAAGCTGCGGCGTCGGAGCAGCCGACAAAGAGGCCGCAGAATATTCTCGGCTTTAGAGACTGCTTTGAATCCTGCCTCGAGCAAATTCCTCCAAGGGTTCCCCATTGTGGGCGCTTCGCTAACTCTCTTCTTGACCGACGGCGCTCTGCTCGGTTTATGCTCTGCATTGGCGGTGTCCTCCTTCCTGCCGGTTCCCCGGCTGGGTCTCGTCAACCCGGAAGGCTACATCGCCTTTTCTCTATTTCCACACCTCTCGGCTATACCTCGGGGCGGGACCACAACTCGTCAGGATTTGTCGCGATCGCCCGCTTCAGTGTTACGAGCGCATCGCCAAGATCTCCTGTGATGCTTTGCGCGTCGGCCAGAAGAGTCAAATAGAAGCCCCTGAACTGGCGGTAAGAGAGCGACTCCATCTCATCTATTCCCGTACGAATAAGAACGGCCGCGTCACCGGGTTCGTTCAGGTGAGCTCTGGCGAAGCCGGCGTAGATCTTGCCGAGGCCGCTTGCCGTCGGTATGCCAAACGAATTGGCAGCACGCAGCCCCTCGTCGCAGGCATCACGCACCCGTGTGAAGTCACCCGTCAAAATATGAACCACCGAACCGTCAATTTCCGCGGACGCCTCATTGAATGGCTTCCCCGTATGGTGAGCGAGGGTGCGAGCCTCTTGAACCAAGCGCTGTGCCTGCTCAGGGCGGCCGAGTAACCATTCATTGACACTCGCCCAGGTCCGTGCTCCCACTCCCCAGTCCACGTACCGGCCGCGCCCGTCCTTTATGTCCTGATGCTCCAGCGCCTTTTGAAATTGGTGGCGCGATTCGACGAGATCCCCGCGACACAAGCGAGCGAGGCCCAACGCGTAATGCGCGAAGAGCAGAACCCCAGGACTGTTTGTTCGCGAAGCATCCTGCATCACCTGATCGGCAAGCAGCAAAGCTCGCCTCAAGTCCGAGCGCGTAATCGCGAGACCAAAGACGTATCTTCTGAGCCTCGCCAGGGAGGCTTCATCCCCAATCAATTCGGCCAACGCCAGAGATCGGGTATAAACCTCGTCCACATCGACCGCCGACCAACCCCGTGTCAGGGCCAATACGCCGCCGAGGGCGAGCTGAAGCCTTAGTTCCTGGCCGTCTCTTTCGAGCGATTCCGGTTGCGTCAACAACATCGCAAGCGCCTCGCGATAGTGCTGTTCGGTCTCCCGGTACGCTCGTCGCCCGGCGGCTCTTTCAGCCGCCAGTTCACAAAACCGCCCGGCCTTGTCCGGTCGGTTCGCCTGCCGGTAGTGACTAGCCAGCTCCGCCGCGATTTCGGCAGTTCGCTTGCCATAGGCCTGCTCCGTCCGTGCGGCTATCCGCTCGTGTAACTGGCCGCGCTGGCTGGGTGGTACGCGGTCGTAGAGCGCTTCGCGATAAAGCGAGTGATGGAAACGAATATTCGCCGCAACCGTGCCGTCGGGCCAGGTCGTGATCCCCTGGGTAGCGACAAACTGTTCTCGCCGCGCGAGAGCGGTGCAACAAGCCTCGATCTCGGTCGCTGGTTGCTGCAGCGCGGCCGCGATGGCCGCGGCCGAAAACTCGGCGCCCGCCACACTCGCAGCTTCCAGGACGCGCTGCTCATCCGGCGAAAGCCGTTGCAGGTTGCGTTCGATCATCTGTCGGATGTTGCGTGGCGGCTCGATCTTCTCCGCATCGGCCAGCGAGCCGCGATCGGCCAGGTACTCGATCACGTTCACCATGAAGAGCGGATTACCCTCGGTCCGCGCATAGACCACCGGAGCGAGGCTCTCCTCGCCGTCGCCAACTCTTTCCGCCACAAAGGCGGCTACGTCCGCTTCGGCAAGCAGCGGCAATCGTAGCTCGATCGCATGCCGGTGAAGTTCCAACTCCTCTTTCATCGCACGCAGCGGATGCTTTCCCGCCAGCATTTCGACCGGCCGATAGGTCCCGAGAATCATCAGCCGGGCCGGCTCGCTCCGGCGCGCAACCGTCGCGATCAGGTCGAGCGTCGATGGATCGCTCCACTGCAGATCTTCCAAATAAAGGACCACGGGCGTCTCTGCAGCGATCACTTCGAGCGCCTCAGCCATCTCGCGCAGCATCCGTAGTTGCGTCGTCCCTTGCGCGAGTCCTTGCAGCCGAGCGCGATCCTCCGCGCTAACGAGACTCGGCATCTGCGCCAACCAAGCGGGAGCGATTCGATGCAGAATCTCGACCAGCTTCTTGCCGCCGGGCTCGCGGCACAGTCGCGTCAGGGCTTCGAGAATCGGCAGATACGGCTCGCCCGCGCCATACTGGTCGACGCATTGCCCTCGCCCGATACGAATTGCCCGGTCGCCCGCGAGGGAATCGGCGAAGGCGCGCGTCAGCGTCGTCTTACCGATCCCTGCCTCGCCCGACACGAAGATCACTCGTCGCGCGCCGCGCCGGGTCTCTTCGAACCAATGGTTAAGCTGCGCCAGTTCCGTCGCGCGTCCAACCATTTTGGGGGCAGCGGATTGTCCCTGCGCATCGGGCGCACGCACCCCGGCTGCAGGCTTGAAACTCGAGAGCAGCGCCCGAATCGGACCACCATGCGTCCGCAGTGGTCGCGGGGCCCGCGCCTCGTGCCTGCGGAATTGCCGCTCGGCGAAGACCGACGCGACGGCGAACGCGAGCAGCGCGCTCAGGCTCCAATAGCGGTATCGCCAAAGATAATCGGTAAGCCGCGACAGGGCCGGTGCCGGCTGATTCCCGAGCCAGCCGTACAGATAGTTGACCGCCAGGCCGGCCGAGACAGTCCCAGCCGCAGCCCATAGCCGCCGCAGATGAGGCCACAGCCACCACATACCGCGCTATCCTAGCGCCGACTTCGATCTCTACCGCAACGGGTTCCCGCGCCCTTTGCGGCGATCGCTTTTCACGAAAGCGTCAGGGCGCGGCTTGATTCGTAAAAATCGCGCCTTTTTGCGCGGTCCCGCGCTTCGCCCCGAGACTGCGCGAGTGCGAGGGTGGGAGAGACCCTGTCCTTCGGTTGGCGGACGCGGGATCGGGCTCCTGTCTGTAAGCGGCGGCGCCATTCGTCGAGACCGATGCGGAGTCGGAAGCTTCGCTCGGAATCACTCAACATCCGGCGGCGAGAGCCTAAAGAGAACTTGCGCTGGGAGCACGCGGGCCGCTCTAATCACGAATCGTGGGCTCCTTCTACGACTTTGCCGAGGTCTGCCAGTCGCTCAGCCAGACCAATAGCCGCCTCCAGATAGCGGCGCTCGCCGCTGACTTTCTTGGCCGCTTCAGCCCGGAGGAAGCGGCGATCGCCGCGCGCTTCATGGTCGGCCGCGCGCTCGCCCAGGGAGGCGAGCCGCGCCTTAACGTGAGCGGCCGCGCGGTGTGGAAAATCGCCGCCGCGCTCGGCGGCGGCGAGGACCAGGGCGAAGACATCTTCACCGCCGCCGCCGACTTCGGCGAGGCGGTCGAGATGGTGATGCGAAT
>DATJXN010000150.1 GCA_035500095.1 Candidatus Binataceae bacterium | reverse complement strand
CAAAAAAACAGGCTGCATCGGCGCGCGCCGATGCAGCCTGTTTTTTTGTAAGCCATTCCCTCCAGAGAGACGGGGAGGGAATGAAGACAAGATCGCCCGCGCTTTGCTCAAAACGCGTGTGAGAGAGCGCGAGGGGCGAATCGCGGCCGGCGCGGAACAGCCGCCGATCAGGCGCCGCCGACCTTGCCGAATTTGTAGGTCACGTTCAGGGTGAAGAAGTTGATGAAGGTGTTGGTGAACTGACCCGCCACGGTGCCCAGCACCGGCCCTCCAGCCTGATAGACCGGCATCTCGCCTCCGTACATGAACTCCTCGGCGAATCCGAGCGTGAGCTTCTTGCTGTAGGCGTATTGGACGCCCGCGCCGAAACGGTATTGATCGCCGACCGGCAGTGAGACCGTACGCATCGTGGCGCCGACCGCCGAATTGTCGAAGGCAAATCCGCACGACAGCATCCACTGCGGCGTCAACCGGTACTGCGAGCCGGCCGCGATATGGAACGTGTCCTGAAAGTGTAGATTCTTGCTCAGGCTCTTCGGGTTGCTCGTATCAATACTGATGTCCACCAGGCCGAACCGGCTCCAGTTCTGCCATCCGACGCTGCCGAGCAGGGCCAGGCGCTCGGTAATCTTCTGATAGACGTCGCCCATCAATTGCTGCGGCACCTGCATCCCGAGATTGGTCTTTGGCGAACGGAGCTTGTCGTTGCTGATCGCCCTGGTCACCAGCGGCCCCAGGCCCACGAAATGAGGCGCGTCGCTGAAATTCAGATTGACCGGAGTGAGATAGTCGATTCCGATACGCGTGCCGTCTTGCGGCGTGAGCAAAATTCCCACGTTGCCGCCGACATTCACGGTCCAGTCCTGGTACCTGACCTGGCCGTCGCCGAGTTTCGGATTGAGCGTATTGATCCCGGCCTTGGCGCGCAGAAATCCCATCATCACGTTCGGCCCGCCGCCGATCGAGAGCCAGTCCGCCGCGCGAAACGCGATCGACGGCTGAAATGACATCCCCATGATGGTCGCGCCCTGCAGGCGATACCTGCCGACCCAGTTGAGATTGTACTCGAGCGGCGCGCCGAAATATGAGTAGCTGCCAAAACCGAGCTTCAGGTTCGGCGTCAGGCTATGAACGTAAAAGAAACTTCCGCCCGGGAGCGGCACTATGGCGTTGCCGCCATTGGTGCCCTTGAGGGTGCTCTTGGCATTGGGGCTGAAGGTTAGGTTTCCGAACCACGGCGCCATTCCGGCGAGCAGCTGCGAATCGTTAAGCTGCGTCATCCCGGCGGGGTTGGTGAACACAGTTGCGGCGTCCTGCGCACGAGCGCCCTGACCGGCGGAGGCGAGGCCGGTATCCGGCGTCCCCTGCTCGTACAGCCAGAGGCCGCCGCTCCACGCCCGCGACGGCGCGGCAAGGGTGGCCGCAAAAACCAGGCAGATCGCCACGGTCACGCGCGCGGTCAGACTCACAGCTTCATATGCACGACGCATCATCCTCAGGTTCCTTTCCCCCAATGTGCGCTCAGCCCGCGAGCGCCTCGAGCACCAGCCGCGCGGCCGCTTGCCCGGAATCGTACGCCCCGGGCAAAGAGCCGTGTTTAAGAACCGACAGCGCCTCGCCGGCGAAGAAGATCTGATTGCCGACCGGCGCCGCCAGAGCAGTTCGCAGCGGCGCTGCTCCCGGCCCGGCGTAAGTGTACGCGCCAAGGCTATACGGATCGGTGAGCCAGGACGAGGCGCTGCCCCTGATAAACGCCGCGCTGACTGCGCTCCCGAACATCGCTTCCATCGCGGACAGCGCATGATCGATAAGTGCGGTTTCGCCGAGCGCGGCAAGGTTCCCTGCCAGGTCGCCGGCAACCGTGCAGATACCCACGTTGGTGCCGAACAGATGCGCCTGCACGAAGGAGTTCTCGACCTTGTTGACCAGCGGAGTCGCGAGCGTGTTCATCTTTGCGTTGAACACATCCTTGCTGAACTGGAGAGCGACCTTCTCCACCGCACCCATCGCCAGGCCGCCGATCGCATCCTGATGCTGCGCCGGTAGCGCGGGGCTGAAGGTCAGCCGCTCCGAGGCGAGCACGCCGAGCGGCACCGTCACGATCGCCGTCGTTGCCTGGATGACTTCCGCGGGCGTGCCGATCTGAACGCCGCAGGGATGGCCCCAGCTGATCGAAATCACCGGCGTGTTCAGCCTGACCGGCACTGCGTTCGCAAAGGTGGAAATGAAATTGCCCATCCCGCTCGGCAGCAGTCGATTGTCGGCCGAAGGAAGCGCGGTCGGCATCCCAAGCTGGGAGAAATTGTAGAGGTCGATCACGCCAAGCGCGCTCAGATCGGCCCCGTGCAGTTGCGTTATGATGCCTGCGCAGAGGTCGTACCATTTGTCTGCGGCGAGTGACGCGGTCGCCGCCGCCGCCGATTCGTCCACGCCTGACGCTCCCGCCGCATTGATAAGCGCGAACATCGAGGCCAGGGTCGCCGATGCGGCGATGACGTCGGGGTCGCTCGGCTGGAGCGGCATGGGCGGCGGCGTTATGTCATAGAAGACGCGCGGGAACTTGTCGGTGAGAACCTCGAGGCTGCGGCCTGCCGCGATATCGAACAGCGCGTTGTTGGTTTGCCCGGGACTTCCGCCGGCAAGCGGCGTCACGAAATAAAACCACTCCGCGCCCAGGTCCACCGGAGCCGGAAAACTGTTGTCGCTGAGCGCCCGTCCGCCGACGCGGTTGCGCGCCTCGATCACCAGCACGTTCTTGCCGGCCGCGATCAGCGCGTTCGCGGCGCCAAGGCCTCCGATTCCCGCGCCGACGACCGCGCAGTCGAGCGAGCCGCAGGCCGGGGGCGGCGGCGTGGGCGGCGTGTAGTTGCTGCCCGAACCGCATCCGATTCCGTACAAGGCCGAGGAAGCCAGCACCGCTCGCACGAAATCGCGCCGGCTGATTCCCGCCGGCGGGTCCGCAAGGGCTCTACCGATTCGTGCCACGCGGTTTCATCGCCTCCTCCGGTCAACTGCCGCCCGAAAACGATTCGGAGCGCCGCGGCCGGCTGAGTGACCGGTCCACGGCCTTCCGCGCGTGGAACTCCGCGGCGCGCGGGCCGAATAGTCTTCGAGCGCGCGGCGCGCGGAATTACAGGCGTCGCGCGATCAATCCACATCCGACGCGCCGCCGTAAAGCCGGACTTTGGTCCTAACTCCGCGGGGTCCGCTGTATAGGCCCAAAGTCCGATTATGACCTTCAGGCGATCGCGCTAGGTTATACACGCATCGCAGGCTTGTGTGCCGAAGCGTCGACGAGGCTGGTGGGGATAAGACCCTCGTCGCGAGCGTCGCACAAGAGCAAATCGGCACGGAGAAAATCGACCTCGCAGCAAATCGACACGGAGCAATCGAGCATGAGAACCGAATTGTCCGTTCCACGGCTGTTCGCGCTCGTGGGGCTGCTCGCCATCGCGAGCCCGATCGTCAATCTCGCGGCCGCGGCCGAACCCGCGGCGGCGCCGACCGCACAAGGCGGCGGATCGAAGACCGCGGCTGAACCGCAAGCGGCCGGTCCGCGGGTCGATCCGCGCGCCGAGCAAATTGTGCGGCGCGCCTGCGCTGAGCTGGCGGACGCCAAGACCTTCACGTTCCATGCGGAGGTGACCTTCGAGCAGGTCCTGCCGCAGTCGCCGGTCAAGATCCAATTCGCAGGCGCCACGGACTACTGGGTGCGCAAGCCCGACGCTCTGGCCGTCGATTTCGAAAGCGACCTCGGCGCCAAACGTTTCTGGTACGACGGCACTACGCTCACGGTCTTCGATGCGCCGAAAATGATGTACACGAGTACGGCGGTGCCGGCTTCGATCGACGCGATGATGGAGCGGGTCGCCGAGACCAACCACCTTACGCTTCCGCTCGCGGACCTGGCGATGAGCGATCCGTGCGTCAACTTCAAACGGGTCATCTTCGGCGCCTACGTTGGCCGAGGTGACGTGGGCGGCGTGGCGTGCGATCACCTTGCTTTTACCGAGAGCAACTTCGACTGGCAGATCTGGATCCAGCATGCGGGCAAGCCGCTACCGCGCAAAGTGGTGATTAATTACCGCTCGACGCCGGGCGCGCCGGAGTACGTGGCCGTAATTTCCGACTGGAAGTTCCCGACGGCGATTCCCGACTCTCGCTTCACGCCGCAGATTCCTAACAAAGCCATACGGATCAAATTTGTCGATCTGAAGGAGCCCCATCCATGAACAAGCCATCGATTCGTCCAACCCGCGGTGAAGCTCTGGCGCGTGCCGCCCTGCTGGCGCTCGCGGTTGCGGTCGCGGGCGCTTCGCCGGCGTTCGGAAGATTTGGCGGTGGAGGCGGTTATGGCGGCGGCGGGCGCAGCTGGGGCGGCGGGGGCGGCGGAGGATCGCGCAGCTGGGGCGGCAGCGACGGTTCCAGCCAGGGTAACATCAGCCACGCCAATAGCTACTCGCAGTCGGGCTACCATTCCTACGGCGGCTCGGAGTCGGGTTCCAGCTATCATCCGTACGGCTCGTCGGGAAGCTCGCAATCGGAGTACCATCCCGACGGGTCCAGCTCGTCGTCCGAGTATCACCCTTACGGCTCATCAGGAAGCTCGCAGTCGGAGTACCATCCCGACGGCTCTTCGGGAAGCTCGCAGTCACAGTCAAGCTATCATCCTTACGGTTCTTCCGGCTCGACGCAGAGCAGCTCCTCCAGCTCTTATAATCCGCAACAGCAGCAGCAGCAGCGGCAGCAGACTGCGATGACCATGCAGCAGAATCAGCTGAACGAGGAACAGTACAATCATCAGAGCACGATGAATGAAGCCAACCAGGTCAACACCAACCGGATGAACACAGCGACCTCAATGCAGAGCTCGCAGCATAACTACAACGAAAACAACTACAGCAACGGCAACTACAGTAACTATGGCACTCCCTATTATGGCGGTAACCCCTATTACTGCTGTGGCAGCAACTCGAACAATGGTGGTAGCGAGGCGGGCGCTGCGCTGGGCGGGATGGCGATAGGCGCGATGATGGCCTCGTTGCCACGGGATGCCGCGCCAGCATATGCCCCGGGGACGACGAACAATTACTACTACTCGAACGGCAGTTTCATGGCTCCCGCGCAGGGGGGCGGCGGTTACCAGGTGGTGTCGCCGCCGATGGGAGCGACAGTGCCTTCGATCCCGCCGTCCGCGTATCAGACCACGGTCAACGGCGCCACATACTACGTCTCAGGGTCTACCTACTATGAACCGGTCTTCAGCGACGGCCAGGTCGCCTTCAGAGTAGCTCAACCTTAGCTCAGGCGAATCGTTCCCACGACGAATGCGCAACAAACGGAAAGGAGAAGACATGATTAAGCGCTTGGTGTTGGCAACGGCGATGGCTACGTTTTTTTACGCAGGCACGGCCGGAGCTCAGCAGTATCCGATGCTCGACAGGGTTGCAAACAAGGTCATCCAGAAGTACCAGCAGTCGAGTTGCGAGCAATTGTACCAGCAAAGACAGCAGCCGAAACCGCAAATGGAACAGAACATGGTGCAGATGCTGCACGACGATCCCGGGATGCGCCAGGAGTTTATCAACAGAGTGGCCGCTCCGATCGCAAACAAGTTGTTCGAATGCGGAATGATTCCCTGAAGAACGCCTGCGCAACGGTCTGGCGAATTTGCGAGTGCCGAATTGCTATGGACGCCGTCCCCCCGCTTCATGGCCCTTGACCGGCAAGTCGAATTCCAGCGTTGCGCCGCCATCGGCTTTCCTTGTCGCCCATAGGCGGCCGCCGTGGGTTTCGACGATCGAGCGCGCGATCGCGAGACCCATTCCCATGCCCTTGGGCTTGGTAGTGAAGAATGCCTTGAACAGTTGAGGCATCAGCTCGAGGTCGATGCCGCCGCCGGTATCGCTGACTGCGACGTTCACGCGCCGCGCCTCGGGCTGATGCGCCCGCAGCTCGACCTCGCGCCGCTCGCCACCATGCTCGCTGACGGAGTCGAAGGCGTTGAAGGTAAGATTCATCAGCAGTTCCACGAGCTGGGTTCGGTTTCCTGCCACTAACGGGAGCGAGGGCGGAAGGTCGATTCGGAGTGCGATCTGCCTGCGTATGGCTTCGAGTCGCAGGATGCGCTCGACCTCGAGCAGAACGAGGCGCAGGTCCAGCGGGGCCATCTCGATCTGGTCGCGCTGGAACAGGGCGCGAACGGTGCGCAGCGTTTCCGCCGCACGCGAGTTGTCCTGGATTATCTCGTCAATAGCCTCTCTGACCTCGGCGAGGTTCGGCCGCTTTGCCGCGAGCATCTGGCGCGCCGCCTCCGCATTATTCAATATGGCGGCGAGCGGCTGATTCAGTTCATGCGCCAGCGAGGCGGTGAGTTCGCCGGTCATCGCCACACGCGAGGTTTGTCGCATCTCGTCCTGCAGGCGGTTGATTTCAGCTACCGCGCGCTCGCGCTGTAGCGCGTTTCCAAATACCTCCGCGACGAGGCGCAGTCGCCGTGAGGTTCGCGGCGACCAGGGCCGCGCGCGGAAGACCGCGTCGAAGCCGACCGCTCCCATTATGACTCCTCCGATCCTGAGCGGGACTATCATCACCGATTTAATCCCGACCGAGCGTGCGTACTCGAGGTCCCTGGCCGCTTCCGGCGGCGCATCCTCGACGTCGTCTAATAAAATTGTCTCGCCAGCCAGAAGTTTCTGCGTCACCCAGGGCAGAGTATCGTCGGCCTTCGTCCGTGGGGCCATAGGCGTGACCCCTTCGCGGGCCCACCGATGACTCGTATAGAGAAGGCCGTCGTTGGGATCGACCTGGGCGATCGTCGTGCGGTCGATACCAAGTGCGAGACCGATACGCTTGAGCCATCGCTCCAGTTCATTCGAAATCTGGTCTGCGGTCGCTCGGACG
>DATJXN010000149.1 GCA_035500095.1 Candidatus Binataceae bacterium | reverse complement strand
CTGCCCCCTCAGATGCGCGCTGCGGGCCTTGCGGCCCGCAAGCGCCCGTCAAATCCTGCGCGATCGGGGCGGACGGTTCATAGTTTCCGATCGGATGAATGACGAGCGGCTTGCCGAGCGGGCCGCCGACGGACAGGTCTTAAGTGATGTCCAAGTGCGAACTCTGCGAGCTGCGTGAATATACCCAGCATTACGCCCGCTTCATTCATCCCGTGGTGTTTACCATCCTCGATTGCGATTCGTGCGACACGCCGATGGCCGTGCTCGGAGAGCATCGCGCGACCGCAACCGAAGCCGAACGCGCTCTGATGGTCGACGCGCTCTCGGCCGTCGCGCGCGCCAAGTTCGGCGATGACAAGTTCGTCATCGACGGCGTCATGCGACAGATCCCCGATCATTGTCATATTCATGCCCGCCCTCGGTTTTGGCGCGGATAGAGATCTCCCTTTCACGGCCGGCAGCGCTTCAAAGGCCTCCGTAGAAATCCATCAAAACCGCTGGTTCAGGGCGCGTCTTTGTGGTATATGCGCGCCGGTATAGCGAGTGGGGAGGTACCCGGCAGCGCCGGGTACGAACGGTTACGGCATGGAGGTCTCGGGGGAGATGTCTAACGGCACGGTCAAATGGTTTAGTTCCAAGAAAGGCTACGGCTTCATTACCATGGAAGACGGGCAGGAGGTATTCGTCCACTACACTTCGATCGACGGCAACGGCTTTCGCTCACTAGAGCAAGGCGAGGAAGTTCAGTTCGAGGTCGCCCAGGGACCCAAGGGACTTCAGGCAGCCAAGGTATCGCGCCGCTAGCCTCAGTCAGCACCTTTCCAAGCAGCCTCGCGGCGGGCCTTAACGGGCCCGCCGCGAGAGCGCAACCCGCAAAACCGACGCGGCCTCGGGCCGTCGGCTTCATCCGTGCCCGGAGGGATTTCGCCTCGGAGAACGCCCCTTTCGAAGCGGCACCTTTCGAAGCGGCGATTCGCGCCGAATCGTCTCGAACCCATAAGATACGGCGACGTGACTGGATCTGAAGCCCGCGGCGCCGCTTTTGCCCAGAGCCCTCCCGAAGGATCGGCCGATACCGATCGCCTTACGCACTGGCTCTCGCAATATTCCGAGCCTCGCGTGGTCGGCACACTGGCGGCAGTGGCGGCGGCGATCCGCCTTTTTCTGGTCGTCACCAGCTACTGCATCTCGGCGGACGGCGTGGCCTATATAGCGATGGCGCGCGAGTTTTACGCCGGACGCCCCCGGGAAGCGCTCGCCTGGGTCTTCTCGCCGCTCTACCCCTTCCTCGTCTCCATAATCTATCGCGCAATTGGCAACTGGGAACTTGCGGGCGAGCTTTTGTCGGTGGCGCTCGGCACCGCCGGCGTCGTGTGGCTGTACTACCTGATGCGCGAGGCCTATGGACGCCGCGGCGTGGCCGCCGGCGCAGCCGCGCTCGCGGCGATCCATCCGATGCTCGCCGCTTATTCGGCTTCGGCGCGCACCGAGGCCGGGTACATCGCGCTCCTGACCGCGACGCTGCTGCTCGTGGTGCGCGGGGTCAAGCGCCAACGTCTGGCGGACGTCGCGGCCGCCGCAATAGTCTGTGGACTCGCCTATCTGTATCGCACCGAGGCAATCGGGGTTCCCGCGCTCCTCGCCGCGATGCTGGCCGGTGGTTCGTTCGTCTGGCGCCGATGGACGCTGCGGTGGGGCCTCGCCGCCGCCGGCGTGCTTATCGCGATATTCCTGCTCGTCGCTGCGCCCTACCTGCTTTGGCTGCGCGCATTTACGGGCCATTGGACGGTCGGCCGGCAGCTCGTCACGATAACGATGGAGGCAACCGGCATGACGGTCGGCAAGCTCGAGCGATTTCGCGAGATGGGTTATCAGCCGACAACCTCGTGGCTGACCGCGATCGAACTCGACCCTCGCACCTACGTAAGAAAAGTCGAGCGCGACTTTTTCGGCTCGTGCTACTCGCTTGTCCAGGCCCTCGGACCGCTGCTGTGCGCTGGACTGATCATCGGTCTCTGGGCCGACAGCCGTTCGATCGCTGCGCGGTGGGGAGAGACGATGCTCGCGGCGCTGTTCGCGATGTACTTCGTCGGGTTCGTGCTCACGGGCACCGGTACGCGCCTGATGCTTCATGTGGTCCCGTTTACGTTCGGATGGGTCGTAATCGGACTTGACGAGACCGCGGGATGGCTCGATGCGCGCCTCTCGCGGACGCGCTCGCCGCTTGGACGGATGCTGTCGGGTCCGGCAGTCGTTTTTGTCGTCCTAATCGCGCTCCTGCCGCGCACGCTGTTCCCGCTCGGCTACGACCAGCGCGGCATGCGCTATGCCGGGCAGGAGATCGCCCGGCGCAGGGATGCCGCGGCGGCCGTCGCGGGAACTGACCCCCGCGTGGCCTTTTATGCCGGCGCAGGCTTTGTCCCGCTGCCGGCCGCTCCCGCGCCGCGAGATGACCTCTGCGGGTGGCTTGCGGCACATCCTTCGGCCAGTTATCTCATGATGGATGACCGCGGCGAGCGGGAATGGGGCGGAGCCGGGGGGGGGCCATGTCTGAATTTGATCAAGCGATACCCGCGCAACGGAACCGCCCACTACGATCTTTTTTCCGTGCGCCGCGCGGGTACTGTCACACCGAGATAAGCGCCGGGCCGAGACCGTTCCGCGCGCGCGCGGGCCGACGATGAAGCGCGCGCTCGAGCCGACGCATCTGGAGCCGGTCGTCGGCCGCGGCACCAACTCGATCGCGGCGGTGCAGGCTGCTCCCGAACTCGCGCCCGAACTTTCAATCGTCGTGCCGATGTTCAACGAGGCGCCCGTACTCGACCGCCTGTTCGAACGCCTCGGCAAGGTGATGGAACGGCTAGGGCTCAGCTACGAGATCGTGGCCGTCAACGACGGCAGCAGCGATGAAACCCTCGCCGGTCTGCTCGCGCATCGTGCCCGCAACCACGCGCTCAAGGTGCTCAGCCTCTCGCGCACCTTCGGCAAGGATATCGCACTCAGCGCCGGGCTCGACTATGCGCGCGGGCGCGCGGTGGTGCCGCTCGACGCCGATCTGCAGGATCCACCCGAGCTGATCGAAGAGATGGTGGAGCTGTGGCGCAAGGGCTACGACGTGGTTTACGCGACGCGCAAGGAACGGCCGGGCGACACCTGGCTCAAGCGCACCACGGCGCATTTTTTCTACCGCGTATTCGAAGCGATCGCGGACGTTCCGATCCCGCGCGACACCGGCGACTTCCGCTTGCTCGACCGGCGCGTCGTGGACGTGATGGTCCGGCTGCCGGAGCGCACGCGCTTCATGAAGGGGCTGTTCGCGTGGGTCGGCTTCAAGCAGACTGCGATCTATTACCAGCGCGAGGAGCGCCAGGCCGGCGGCACCAAGTGGAACTACTGGCGGCTGTGGAACTTCGCGATGGACGGGATCACGTCGTTCAGCTCCTTCCCGCTCAAGGTCTGGAGCTACTTCGGCTTCACCATCTCGGCCTTCGCCTTTCTCTACGCGGTGGTGCTCGCGATCCGAAAGCTGCTGCACGACGTCGACGTGCCGGGCTATACCTCGCTGATGGTGGTGCTGCTGTTCCTCGGCGGAATCCAGCTCATCACGCTCGGCATCCTCGGCGAGTACATGGGCCGGGTCTATAACGAGGTCAAGGGCCGGCCGCTTTACGTGATCCGCGAACTGCACGGCTTCGATGGCGACTGATTCGCCGGCCTGAGCGGAGCGAAGCCGCGGGCTATTTCCCGCGCAGCATCGACTCGACCTTCGGCAGCGCAGCCTCGATCTCCTGCTGATCGGTAAGCCCGCCGAGGAACGGATCCTCTCCCAGACGGGTCATCCTGCGCGGCATCGTCTTGATATTGAATTTTCGCGGATCGAGGCCGCTTCTCAGTTCATTCCACTTGAGCGGCGCCGAAACCGGGGCGCCGGGCTGCGGACGCACGGCGAACGGCGCCGCGATCGTTTTGCCCTGCCCAAGTTGCAGATAGTCGATATACACCCTTCCCTTACGCGCGGCCGGCGTGCGCGTCACCGTCGCCGCGTCGGGTATCCGCGCCACCACCACCCGCGCGACTGCTTCGCAGAACATCCGCGCCTGCTCGTAGGTGTAGTGCGGCCTCAGTCCGACCACCACATGGAGACCGGCCTGCCCCGAGGTTTTGACGTACGGACGCATCCCGACGCTCCGCAGCACGCGGGCAGTTTCCTCGGCGACGAGCACGGCCCGCTCGGTGGTCGAACCCTTGGGATCGATATCGAACAATAGCCAGTCGGGATTGCCGAGGCTCGGCGTCCGCGACGACCAGATATGTATCGGTATCGCGCCCATGTTCGCGACGTATTTCAGCGCCTTGACGCTCTCGAGGATGAAGTAGGAAATCTCGCGCCGGGAATCCTCGGAATAGATCTTCACGCGGCGAATCCATCCGGGCACGTAGCCCGGCGCATCCTTCTGAAAAAAGCTCTTGCCTTCGATTCCGTCCGGATAGCGCGTCAGCATCACGGGACGGTCTTTCAGATACGGCAGCATCCACGGCGCGATAGTCTCGTAGTATTCGACCAGGTCGCCCTTGGTGTAACCCTCGGCCGGCCAGAAAATCTTATCCGCGTGCGTGATTTCCACGTGATCAGGATCGTGCGTGTGAGCGGTGCCTTTCACGGGATTCGAAACCTCCGCCGACTTGTCCCCCGTTTGGTTATTCGTCGAGAGATTTGCGGATGGATCCGGAGATGCCGGACGCGAGGGCTGCGCGAAGTTCTCGGGGGCGAGGAGCGTCGAGGCTTGAGGCGCGGCGCCTGGCGGACTCGACGATGGGCTCGACGATGAATCCGGGCCCTGGTACGCGCATTCGGCGGCATTCGCTCCCTCGATCAGCCCGAGGAAGCTCGGATGGCGCACCACGCCACCCTCGGTCCATTCCGTGAAGCGCACTTCGCATACCAGGTCCGGCCTGCAGAAATGCGCGCCGGACGGGATTGCCGGTTCGCCCGGGTCGCGGCGTCGAAACGGCGATGCAGAGATCGCGCGCGCGCGCAGCTTCGCACCGATCGTTCGCAGCCGCTCATCATCGAAGCCGGTGCCGACACGGCCCACGAATCGCAGTACTTCAGGCGCCTCGTACTGCCCGACCAGCAGCGCGCCAAAATGCGTGCGCGAGCCCGCAGGCTCGGTCCATCCGCCGATCACGAACCGCTCGGTACGCGGGCACTTGATTTTGAGCCATGCACCACTGCGGCCTGCCGGATAGGGCGAGTTCAAGCGCTTGGCGACCACGCCCTCGAGCCCAAGCTCTGCAACCGCGTCGTAAAACTGGCGTCCGCTGCCCGTGTGATAGTCCGAATAACGCAGCAGCCCCTCGTCGCGAACGACTCGGCGGAGCATATCCTTTCGCTGCTCAAGCCCCAGGCCGCGAAGATCGAAGCGATCGAAGGCCAGGAGATCGAACACGTAGTACTGGGCCGGATGGGCGAGCGCCATTTCCGCGATCTGGCGGCGATCCCGCGCCTGGATGCGCCGTTGCAAAGCCTGGAAATTCGGCCGTCCGTCGGGACCGAACGCGATGATCTCGCCGTCGAGCACGAAGCGGGCAAATGGCAACTTGCTGAGTGCGAGCACCACCTCAGGATAGTTGGCGGTGGCTTCAAGGCCGCTGCGGCCGAAAATCCGTATCGCAGCACCGTCGCGGATCGCGAGCGCGCGCACTCCGTCGTATTTGATCTCGTGCAGCCACTCCGGACCCTCGACCGGACCGTTCACCAGCTTCGCGAGCGCAAAAGGAAACCGCTCAGGCACGACCGCGTCCTTCAATTCCGGCGCGCGCAGCTGCTCGAGCTCGGTGACCAGACGCGCCGCGAGCGTGGACGCATCCGAGAGCTCCTGGAGCGTAAGCCCGGACAGCACCGAGCGGGGCCGGCTTTCCGCGATGTCCGTTTCGGTCGAGGCGAAGGCGTCGTGCCGCTTGATCAAGAGCCATTGCGGCTTTTCGTTACGGCTCGCGCGAGCCTCGGACTTGCGCCCGCTCGTCCGCACCATCGCGTACCCGCCTCTGAGCTTGAAACCGAACATCTCGATGTCGAGCTTGCCCGCGCGGACAGCGCCGGCCACGTCGTCCGGCGGATCGGCCAAACGATAGACGCCGCGGTCCCAGACGATTACCTCGCCCGCGCCGTAGTTGCCCTCGGGAATGATCCCTTCGAAATCGCCGTACTCGATCGGATGGTCCTCGACCATCACGGCAAGCCGTTTATCTGCGGGATTGAGCGACGGTCCTTTGGGTATCGCCCACGAGCGCAGGACGCCCTCCATCTCGAGCCGGAAGTCGTAATGGAGCCTCGTCGCGGCGTGCTTCTGCACGACGAACATTCCGCCGGCGGGCCGGCCCGGCAGCGGGGTTTCTCCGAAGGGCTCGGGCGTGCGCTCGGCGCTGCGTTTGCGGCGATATTCGTCGAGCGTCATTATTTTTCGTTCAATCTTCGCCTTCCGATTTTTGATCGGAAACTGTATGGATTCCGCGGCGGCGGTACCGCTAAGCTGATTTTATCCGGGAGGGCTACATCAATGGCATCACGTCCCGTCGGCAACGGCAACATCTCGTTCGGCCTGGTTTCGATTCCTGTGCGCCTTTTCCCGGCGACACGGTCCAGATCGGTCAGCTTCAACCTGTTGCATGCCAAGGATCTGAGCCGGATCCAGCAGAAAATCTTCTGCCCCGTGGATAATACGATTATCGACCGCAGCGAACTGGTGCGCGGCTATGAAGTTTCCAAGGATCGCTACGTCACTTTCAGCGACGATGAACTGAAGACCCTGGAGGCGCGCGGCGGCAACCATTCGATCGAGATAACCGAGTTCGTCCCGCTGGAGCAGATTGACCCGATCTATTTCGAGACCGCGTATTACCTCGGATGCGATCAGGCCTCGGCCAAAGCCTATCGCCTGCTCACCGACGCAATGACAAAGACCGGGCGCGTCGCGCTTGGGCGTTACACGCTGCGCGGCAAGGAACACGTCGTGGTTCTGCGGCCCTACGAGAAAGGGCTGATGATGCACACGATCTACTATGCCGACGAGGTGCGATCGATCGACGACGTTGATCGCGCGACCAACGAGGCCGCCAAAGAAAGCGAACTCGCCCTGGCCGAGCGGCTAATCGGCGAGCTCACGAGCAAGAAGATAGACCTGTCAAAGTATCACGATACCTTCCGCGAAAAGGTCGAAGAGGCAGCGCAGCAGAAGGTCGCCGGACAACAGGTGACGGAAGCGCACGAAGAGCCGCGGCGCGGCCAGGTGATCGACTTGATGGCCGCGCTCAAGGCTTCGCTCGAAAAGCGCGGGGCTGCCCGCGCTCCGGAGCACGAGGCCGAAGCCGCCGGCGAGTCTGCCGAGGAGCCCGCCAAGGCGACCGGCACGGGCGACGCCAAAGCGCACGCCCGTGCACCGCGCGCGCGCGCCGGCGCGCGCCGCCGCGCCGCATCCAAGAAGTAGCAGAAGCCAGCTGGGGCCGCGCGCCGTTCGGTACGCGGCCTCAGCCGCTCCCGGCCAAGCTCCGCAGCCTGCGGACCGCGATCAGTGTTGAGGTCCGACGGTGTCCTGCACGATCAGCGCATGCAGCGCCTCGCGCTTGAAAATTCCCGCCACCGCCCGCGTCAGCGCGACCGACAGCACCTCGCCCGGCCGGTCGTAGATCGGCACGTCATCGCCCATCCCGGTGCCGTTGTCGGCCGGCGGGTCGCTATAGGTCGCGGTGCTCTCGCCCTGCCAGAAGGCGACGTTGAACGGGGGCTTGTAGATGACCACGTCGATGGCGACGTCGGCGGTGGTGAACCATCCCAGGCTCGAGCTTGGCGGCGCATTCACGTCGGTCCCCGTATGTTTGTTCACCCAGCATCGGACGATCCTGCTCTCCAGTACGTAGTCCTCGTTGGTTTCCTTGAGCGCCGCGTCCAGCGAGTCGTTGGACGCCGTGGCAAGCATCCCGGCCTCGTCGGCCGAGCGCACGATCGCGCCCTGCACGATCGGGCCGAGCGCGGTACTGAAAATTCGCTGGACGACGGCGCCGTCCGGACCGAGCATCACGCCCGTGGCGGGATTGCCGTCCTGCGGCGCATGGGCCTGGCCCCCGGTGTCCTTGAAGTCGCGCGCGTCGGTCGGCATCAGCACGATTATCCGGCGGCGCGGATAGCTGTTCTGGTAACCCTTAACCTGAAAGGGGAAATAGGTGAGCGTCTCGAGCGCGGTCGGCGGCTCGGCGGCAATCTCCTGCTGGACGGTGGTGGCGCACGCGGCAAACAGCGCCGCGGCCGCGATTGCGGCCAGCGCGCCGGCGAACAGTCGCAAGCCCGTAGTTTCTAGCCCCACAGCGTCTCTCAACCCGGGCCTCAGTTCTGCGCGGCCTGCGCCCGCTCGCGGAAGATAAATAGTGTGCCGCCGACCTCGACCCGGTCGCCGCTGTGCAGCGCCTGGCGCCCGCTCACCGGACGGCGGTTGATCAGTATCTGGCCGCCGCCCGCCGGACTGACCACGAAATCGCGCCCCTCGCGGCGGATGATCGCGTGATGGGCCAGCACGCTCTGGTCGCCGAACAGGCCGATATCGCTCTCCTCGGCGCGCCCGATGATCGTGACCGGCTTGGTCAGCGGATATTCGCGGCCCTCGCGGGCGTTGCGGCTCTGGCTGCGGATCACCATCAGCCATCCCCGCTTGAGCAATTCGCCCACCAGTCCGATGAAGAACCCGATCAGCATGCCAAGCACGATAATCGCGATCGCGCGGCCGAAAAATTGAGGAAAGGTGGTGGTCAGCGTCTGGTAGCAGAGCCCGCCGAGCGCGCCGCCGAGAAGACCGCCCAGCGCGCCGTTGCGTTTGCGCGCGCCCGACCCGGACGCCCATCCAACCCCCAATCCAACCGCGACGCCGAGCAGCGCCCATCCCAGCACGCGGCCGACAAGCCCGTGCAGGATGCTGAAAAGGATCTCGCCGCCGACCAATCCCGCGGCGCCGCCGATCGCGCCGAAGATCGCGCCGCTCTTGACCCCGCGCATCGCCTGACGCCATTGGCTGACGCTGAGCGCCTCAATCGAGGCGAGAAAGCCGCAGATGAACAGTCCGATAATCAGGCCGGTCGTCGCGTCGCGCAAATAGTAGCTGCGGATGCCGGCGAACGATTCCTGCACACCCCATGCGGCGAATCCGCCCATCCCGCCCGCCGCGGAGTAAAAAAGGAGCTTTTCCCGGGAAACGTTACTCGCCATAGCGTGTCCAGCCACAAAGCATTGCGCGTGGCGCTCGTGCGTTCAAGCGCGCCACGGCTGATTGATGCCCATCGTGGTTGGCGCCTGGAGTTACCGAGTGGCCGCGAATGTTTTGAATAACCCGCAATTCGCGAGCGCAGTTCCGCACCGCCGCCGCGCTCAATTGGTGCGCGATGCTCAATTGGTGACAGTCGTCCAACTGCCCCGCTCGCCGGTGGGCGTCGCGGAGAAGGTTCCGCTCAGCTGATCGGCACTGCGGCGGCCGTCGAAGTAGAGCGTCTTGGCTCCGTACGGCACCTGGAACTCGACGTGGTTGCCGCGGATAAAGCCCTGGATCGGCGTAGCTCCATAGTTGGCCAGATGGATCACCATCTCGCCGTGCAGAAAGCCATTGGGTTGCGGGCGCAGGCGCAACTCGAGCGGTATGTTGTTGGTGCCCGCGAGCCCGTCGATTCGGCCGGTGGCGAGGGTCGGGACGTCGATCGTGCCGGTTGCCGCGCCGCCGCCGTTGAGGCTGCTCGGCGGCGAGCTCAATGACGCCCCCAGCGAGGTTGGGGGGTAAGCCGGCGAATTGTCCGCGAGCACGTGGAATTTTTTCTGCGCCACGTATTGGCCGTTCAGATAGAAATTGACCGTGTACTGGCCGGGCACGAACGCGCCGCCGGCCGAGTTGCCGACCCGTCCGCTGAAGATCGCGGTGCGCGAGTTGGGCGGCACGATACGGATGTCGTCCACGCTGCCGAGCGTATGGCCGTCGGGCGCGATGTAAGCCGCGTCGACCCGGTATTGGCCGGTATCGAGATTGTAAAGCCGATTTTCGAAGGTGATGCGCCAGTTCACGAAGAGAACCTTGGAGGCATTGAAGCTGGTGCTCGGCCCGGCCAGCGGAGTGCCCGACTTGGTGCTGTTGAGGAATTCGATCTCCGCCAACTGTAAGGGCTTGCGCCGGCGAGCTTCGAGCATCGCGAGCCGCTCGGCTTCGTCATGCGCCTTGGCGTTGTCCGCCGCCTCGCGCGCCTTCTCTGCCGCGTTGGCGGCCTCGGCCGCCTTCAACGCCGCAAGGTCCTGGCTGACCGCGAAGGCCTGCTCGGCGATCGGTTGGCTGTTGACGTAAATTGCAACCTTGTAGTTTCCGGGCGGGAGCGCGCCCAGGTCAGGCATCAGCGCGACGCCGCTGAACTGGGCCGAGTTCTCGCCCGGTCCGACAAAGCGGCTCGCGTCGCTGGACGCGATCTGCAGGCCCGAGGGGCTCAAGAAACGCGCCTCTACCTTCTCGTCCTGTCCCTTGAGTCCCGCCAGCCGATTGACGAAGGAAGCATTCCACTGCAGGTACTGATTGTTCGCCAACTCGATATTGGTAAAGGTCGCCCGCGGCGAGCTGAGCGGCGCGCCCGAGCGGGTCGAGAGTTGCAGCGTCATGCGCTGGAAATCGAGCGGATGAGCCGCGGCGGCGTTCAGGCGCTCTTCAACCTTCCAGGGCAGACTATCGATGAACGATTTGACGCCGAGCCGCTGCTGCAACTCGGGATTGTTGTAAACGTAGGTCGCGCCGAACGCGCCGCCGGCTACGACCACGAAAAAGGCGGCGAACGCCACGGCGCGGCGCTTGCGCCGGTGGCGGCGGCGCGGATGCGGCGGCGCGGTTACCTCGGCCGTCTCACGCGGCAGCACGAGATCGGCGGTGCCGCCGTGGGAGGTGACCGCAGGCCCCCCGACCGCGTCGCCGAGGCCCGTGCCGTAGAGCATCATCTCGCGGAAATCCTGGATCGTCACGGGGCGCGCGTCGGCCTGATAGGCGAGAGCGCGATCGATCGCGCCCGCCAGATTGGTCGAGACCTCCGGACGCAGGTCGCGCACCGGCGGAAAGCTGAACGGCGGATATTTCTCCGGATCGCGCCCGGTGAGCGCATAGTGCAGCGTGGCGCCGAGCGAATAGATATCGCTTCGCGGATCGACCGCGCCCTGATACTGCTCGGGCGGCGCGAAGCCGAGCGTGCCGATCATCGTCCCCTTGCGCGCGCTCTTGAACAGGCGCGCGATGCCGAAGTCGATCAGCACCACCCGCCCCTTCGGCGTCAGCATCACGTTCGACGGCTTCATGTCGCGGTAGATGACCGGCGGCGCGAAACCGTGGAGGTAGGCCAGCACGTCGCAAAGCTGGCGCGCGATGTCGATTATCAGCCCCTCGGGCAGCGGGCCGCCGCGCGCCGCGATCTCCTCTTCGAGGTTGCGGCCCTCGACGTACTCCATCACCAGGTAATGGCGATTCTGGTCGTCGAAGCGGTCGCTTATGGCGGGAATGGCCGAGTGCTTGAGCTGAGCCAGCGTGTCGGCTTCGCGGGCGAAGTATTCGTTGGCCTCGATTCGCTGCTGCTGGTCGATGAAGTGGTCGACCATCTCCTTGACCGCGCAATAGCGGTTGGCAAGCCGATGGTCGCGCGCCAGATAGACCATCCCCATCCCGCCGCCGCCCAGCAGGCGCTCGATCTCGTAACGGTTTTGCAGGACCGTGCCGGACGTGAGCGGCTCATTAGGCAACCCGCCGGATGTGCCTGTCTTCGCCATCAGTCAGCAAACACAACGATTACCGAAACGTTGTCGGTTCCACCCCCTGCGTTCGCAGCCACCACCAGTTCGCGCGTCGCCGCGTAAGGAGCGTCGTGGCGGCGCAACACCTCGCCGATAGTTTGGTCGTCGACGTGAGCGGTCAGTCCGTCGCTGCAGAGCATCAGGCGGTCGCCGCGCTTGAGTTTGAACGCCATCCCCTCGGCCCCGGCCGGCCCGCTCTGGCGCGCGCCGAGCGAACGGGTGATTACGTTTTTGTGCTCGTGATGGCGCGCCTCTTCGGGTGTTATCTGGCCGATTTCGATTAGCCGCTGCACGAGCGAATGATCGCGGGTCAACTGGCGCAACCCCGAGGCCTCCGAGAAGTGGTACACCCTGCTGTCGCCGACCCATGCCACAGCACCCTCCGGCGGCGCGATCAGCACGCTCACGGCGGTTGACCCCATGCCGCGGGACTCAGGATGAGCCGCCTGGTATTCGATAATCCTGCGGTTGGCCTCCTCGAGCGCCGCCGTCAACAGTTGACTCGGGTTTTGGGCTTCTGCGCCACCTAGCCCATCTTCAACATACTTACGAATTGCGCCCACGGCAATTGCGCTGGCCACCTCGCCCGCTTCCGCCCCGCCCATTCCGTCGGCGACGACGTAAAGATAGCTCTCGGCCGGCTCGATGAGGCTTTGGCGCACGAACTCGGCCGCCATCACGGCATCCTCGTTATGTTCGCGCACCATCCCGACGTCGGTCATCACGGCCGCGCGAATCCGGATCGTGGCGCTTAGGCGCACCAGCTCCGCCTTGAGCGCATCGACCGTCGGCCATCGTCCCTTCGGATCGAACAGCAGCGCGCGGCGGACCACCTGCTCCAGTTCGGGCGAAACCACGTGCGGCGGGTAAAAGCGCACGGCGCCCGCCTCCTCGCGCCAGGTCTCGGACTCCAGCCGCTCGCCGGTCAGACAACTGTAGAGCAGCGCGCCGATCGAAAAGACGTCGGCCTGTTTGTCAACCCGCTTGCCACGATAGACCTCGGGCGCCGTGTAGCCGTCGTTCAGGATCGGCTCGCCCAAAAGCTCGTTGTCATTGGTGACATAGTCGAGGCCCAGAAGCTTCACCCGCCCGCCGGGGCCAAAGGCGATCGATTGCGGGCAGATGTCGTTAAAACGCAGCCCCCGCCGGTTGAGAAACGAAACCGCCTGGCAGACCTGGATCGCAACGTTAAGCGCCTCGCCCTCGCTCATCCTGAGCCCGCCGCGGCGATGCGCGAGCGGAACGAACTGTTCGTCCGGGTAACACAGGTAGACGCGTCCGCTATCCGCGAAGCCGCCCGTCGCGCGCTGGAAGGCCGGATGGTTCAGCGTGAGCGAAAGCGCGAGCACGCGTCCGAACAGGTCGCCCAGGTCTTCCTGTGTTGCGGGGGATTCCGCACCGTCGGGGGCCGCGCCTTCGGCCGTGCTCACGCCCGCAGGGGCCTCGGGTATCGGCGGCGCAGGCTCTGGAACCGCCGCAGACTCGCTGGAGGCCGCCGCTTGCTCTTGAGCCAACGGCTCGGTCGCTCCGCCAGCGGGCGCCGCCGTAGCGCCCGCCCGCGCGGCCTCCGCGCCCGCACCGCCGTTCGCCGCGACCGCGGTCTCTTGAGAGTCGGCCGCGACGGCTGCCTGCTCGGCCGCTGCCTTGGACCCGTTCGAACCCGCTACCGCCGCGTCGGCGGGCGGCGGTGCTGAACGCTTGAGTTCGGCGGTCTTTGCACGCGGCCCGGTCGGATCCTCCGGCGGAGCCGTGGCTGCGCCCGCCTGTTCTTGCGGGGCGGGCGCAGGTCGGAGCCGCTCGCGCAATTGCACAAGCTCGGATGGGGCGCCATCGCGCGCGCGTTCGGCGCGATAGCGATTCTCGAGCGCCGAGCGGCCGATCACTTCGACGATACGAAATTCGCCGCCGTGCACCGGCGCGCCCGGCTCGAGCGCCGCGATCGCATATTCGACCTTGGGCACGGCCGATTTCGCCAATCCCTGACCGCAGCGATCGCAGAACCTGGCGTCGTCCGGAGCGGTCTGGCCGCACTCGGGGCACGTAATCATCGCTTTTGAACCTTGGGCAACTAGCCCTTGCGAAACTCCAGTTTGGCGCTGCCGAAAACCACCTGATCGCGATCCTTGAGCTTGTAGAGTTGGTCGCGGCCAAGCCGCCCGCGCCCGGTGATATAGGTGCCGTTCAGGCTTCCCAAATCGCGAATAAAGTACTCTGCGCCGTGCTTGATTATCTCCGCGTGGCGGCGCGACACCCGGTCGGCCAGGCCCTTGAGCCTGCCGAGATCGATATCCGGCTCGTCGCCGCCGAGCGCGCGTCCCACGATCATGCGGCTTCGCACCAGTCCGAAACGCGGGGCGGCGCCGCTTGCGATCAGCCACGCACCCGCGTGGGCCTCGGCCTGAGCAGCCGCGGAGTCGGCGCCGTTCAGACCGGCCTTTCCACGGGCTCCGCTCCAGGGTACTGAAGCCGCGCCGGAAGATCCGGCCGGTTTCGCCGACGGCGCGGCGCTCTTCGACAGCGGCGCATTCGTTCCCGAAGGAACATTTCCCGCGCCGACGTTCTTCGAGATCGATTCGCTTCTCGATGGCGTGGCGATCGGCGCCGCCTGCGCCGCCGCCCTGGCCTTGCCGCTCAAGTCCTGGGTCTTCGCCGTGGACGAAACCGCATCCGGCTTGACGAACAACGATTGCTGCGCAGGCAACCTGGCCGCCGCGCGCTGCGCGATGGCCCGCGCTGAGCGCGCCAGCGACTTCATCTTCGCCACGCCCGCCGCCGTACTCGCGGCGAGCGTCGGCCCCGCCGCGAAGGGCGATGCCGAAGGCGGAGCGGCCGCCGCGGGCTCGCGCGCGTCAGACCGGAGCGTATCTTGCCCGGAAACGTCAGGCCGAGTCAGCACCACCGTCGGCATGTTGGTAAGCGAGGGGCGCGCCGATGCACCGCCGGATGGCGGCGCCGCACCGAGCCGCCGGCCTCCCGCCGGTGGCGCGGCGCTGAGGCCTGTCGAATCGGCCAACTTGGGACGGTCGAGCACCACAGTCGGCATCGAAGCGACGGGCGCGGAGCCGCCGACGGCCGCTCCGAGCGCTGCCGAGGCCTTGGGCTCGGGACCGGGGTCCGGCAGCGCATGCATCATGTCGCGCGCCGAGGGCGGACGCTTCTCGATGTCCTTGTCGAGCGCCCGCATCACGACTTCAGCGCTCTTGACTGAAACCTCGGGGCTCAAGTCGCGCAGCGGCGGAAAGCTGAAGGGCGGTTCGAGCTGCGGGTCGCGGCCGGTCAGCAGATGATGCATCGTCGCGGCCAGCGAGTAGAGGTCCGAGCGCGGCTCGACCTTGCCCATGTACTGTTCGGGCGGAGCATAGCCGACCGAGCCGATTTGCGTGCCGCGGCCGCCGGGCGGCAGGAAGCGTGCGATGCCGAAGTCGATCAGCATCGCGCGGCCCTCCTTGTCGATCATGATGTTGCCGGGTTTGAGGTCGCGATAGATGATGGGCGGCGTCTGGCCGTGCAGAAAGCTCAACACGTCGAGCATCTGGCGCGCCCAGCGCAGCACGCGATTTTCGGGCAGCTTACCCTTGGGCCCGAGCTTGTCGAGCATCGCCTGCAAATCGCCGCCCGCGACGAACTCCATCACCAGGTAATGGCGATTGTTCTCGGCGAAGTAGTCGATGACGTTGGGGATGCCCGGATGCGAGAGCGAAGCGAGCACGCGGGCTTCGCGCGCGAAGTCCTCGATCGCTTTTTTCTCCGCAATCCCGTCGCCGATGATCATTTCCTTGACCGCGACGGGCCGGTTAGCCAGGCGAGTATCGTTGGCGAGATACACGCGGCCCATCCCGCCCTGGCCAAGCACCTTGTGCACCCGGTAACGGCCATCGAGCATGTGGCCGACGGCAAGCTGCTCACCCGGTTTCATGATGACTTACTGATGCAAGCTCGCGGCGAGACAGCGAAGGCCCGGCTCCCAACCGGACCTTCGCGCCGCATCTCATCCACCCCGGCTCAGGAGACCGGTTCGACGATCAACTTGAGAAATGTTTTGCCGATGATTATCTCGTCGCCAGTTTTCAATTCGACCGGATTGCCAGGCATCAGGCGCGGCTGGCGGTTCACGTAGGTGCCGTTGAGGCTGCCGATATCCTCGACCGTGATCTTGCCGCCCTCGAAGCGGATGAGCGCGTGCTTGCGCGAGATCTTGGCCTCGGGATCGTCCTGGTCAAGGTCGACCTCGGGGAACGACCCGGTCTCCGGATCCCAGCGGCCGATCAGGTTGTTGCCGTCCTCGAGCGGAAATTCATGACCCTTGCGTCCGCCGCGTATGACCTGCAGCCTGGCGCGCGCGCTCGGAACCCCCGCAGCTTCCGCGGCCGGCGCTGCCGCTGCCGCAGCGGTCGCGTTCGCCTCGGGCGGTGGCGTGATCTCGCCGGTCGGGACTTCGGACGGAGGCGGCTCGGCCTCGGGCGCCTCGGGGGCGGCTTCGGCCGGCGCGGCTTGCGCAGCCGCTTCGGGAGCGGCGGCGGCCCCGGCTGCGGGAGCGGCAGCGGGGTTCAGCTTCGCGCCGCAACCGTCGCAGTAGTCAAGCCCATCGATGTTTTCGTAGCCGCACTCGCTGCATTTGATCATCTTCTCAGCACCTCACTGGCCGGCATCATCGGCGTCCACCGTAGTTTAGGCCCGCCCTGCGGGCAGATTCAGCTGCTACCCCTGGTCGGGCTTGGAAAAATCCTTCAACGCTTCCGGATCGAGCATCTGGGTCTTGCGCACCACGGCCTGGGCCTGGAGTAGCGTGGTCTTGGCCGCCTTGGTCTGCAGGGTCTGGGTCTTCTTGACTTGATCCATCAGGCCCACCAGCGCCTGCGTCGCCTTCACGTTGCCGAGGCGTTGCGTGCCCTGAATAGCGTTGCTCAAGAGCCGCGTCGCGCGATCCACGTTGCCGGCCTTGAGCTCCTCTTCGGCGCGCGACTGCATCTTGGCGATCGATACCTGGTCGACGAGGTTCATCACCCGTCCGTTGACCTTGCCGGTGAGCGTGCGGTCGAGCGTGTATTCGACGGTCAGGTCGCGGCTAAGGCTCTGTTCGCCGACGCCCGGCACCTCGTAGCGCAGGTTCGATTGCAGAATCCTAACCGGGCCGGGCTTACGCGGCGGCAACACCAGCGTCATCAGCACGGAGCCGGGGACGTTGGCCTCGAGGTCGCCGATTTCATAGCTCACGTGGCGATCCTCGCCGACCAGTGGCGCGCCCAGCGTGTAGATCTCGGGACTCGCGCGAAAGGCCTCGCGCACCTGAACGCCTTGAGCGAGCGTGACTTCGATTCGTCCGTTGCGCACGCTGACCGCGCGCAGGCCCGCAAGCTCGTCCTCGAAAATGCCGGGAATTTCCTCGGGATTGCCGATGAGGTGATACTTGCCGTGCGAATCCTGCGCGATCCGCATCAGCAGCTTTTCGTTGAACTCGACCCCGACGCCCATCGCCGAGAACGACATCTGCTCACGGTTCTGACTGGCGAGATCGATGCACGCGGTTTCTTCGTAGGTCTGGCCGTCGGTCAGCACCAGCACGCGGTTCAGCCGGTTGGGGGCGAGGTTCTTCTTGACCTCGTCGATCGCCGCGCGCATCCCGAGCGCCATCTGGGTGCCGCCGCCGATCTCGAGCAGATCGATGTCTTCGATCGCGCGCCGCACCGCGCCCTTGTCGTGGATCTCCTCGGGGCCGACGATCACCTTGGCGCGGTCGGCAAAGGCGACTATCGCGACCTTGTCCTCGGGCGCTACGTTATCGGCCAGAAACTTCACCGCCTCGATCACGAATTCCAGCCGCCGTTCGTCGTACATCGAGCCCGAACGATCGATTACGACTCCGAGGTTCAGCGGCAATCGCGAGCCACCGCCGGCGCCGCCGCCGGCCTGCGCGATCGCTTCCAACAGTACATAGAGGACAAAATTTTCCGCGCTCGAAAGGACGTATTCGCGGCTCACGAGGGCTTCGAAGCTAAGAGGTGCTGCCATTTAAGATGCTCTCCGGCACAAATTGTAGGTGTAAGCGCGATACTATGGCAACTGAACGGATGCCCCCAAGTCGCCAGGACGCCATTCATCGGGACTCGGCAAATCTTTCCATTCTCCGACCCGATGCTCGCCGCCGCGCCCGCCGCTTAACTGCCGACTATACCCCCAAAAACGGCCCGGCCAGTAGTCTATACGAGTTGAGCCTCAAGATGGATACGGACTGGGTTTAGGGGTTTCTCGGCCGGATGAAATCCCGGCTGCTGACCAAGCGCTGCTCTTCCCGCCACCGCCGCTCACCCGGTCATGGCCTCTCGACCGCACCCCCCTCGCATGACAACCCCTGACCACGACCTTCGGCTTCCAGCCCCGCGTTTCGACCCGGAGAGCGGATCGGCTAGGGCACGGGGTTTCCGCCTTCCTTCGCTGCCTGCCCTTCCTGCCTGCCCATACGTTTCCCTAAAACCGCCGGACGCGACGACGAGCTGGGACACCAGCCGCCGGGGACCGAATCTTTATCTATTTCCACCGGCATGTCCGTTTTTGGCACTGGTCGGACGTTTAGTATCTCTTGTTTAGCGTTTATCCGCCTCTATTGGGTGCTTATTCCCTATGGGCGGATGCATTGCACTTGGGCGAGGGTTATACTAACGAACAAGTTCAGATGGCTTGCAAGGTCCAAGGGCCTACGGGGCAGGCGCCCTGCGGAATGCGTTTTTTTGTTCCGCTGTGCGCGCCCCCGGGGGGGGCGGATGTGAGTTGGACGCGAGGGCATCCTTACTTTGTTCGATGCGAGTCTGCGCCGGAGGGGCGGGTAGCGATGGAGCAGGAGCGGAAGACGTTCTCCGGGCTCGAACGAGTTCAGGGCGCAACCAACCCCGAAGTCATCAATCAAGGTTATATTCGATAGTGAAAAGGAGCGCACCGCCGGCGCAGCGGCGGCACGCGCGGAAAGCTTATCGTCTCGTGCCTGTACAGATGAAAACCCGAACTTGCTCTCCGGAGTATCGCTTCGCGGCACCGACGCGTTGACCCTCCGCATAGCCATGTTGTCATCATTGGATCAGAATTATCTTCAATCCCTGGTCGAAAGCTCGCCCGACATCATCATCGCGGTCGACCGCGACGGGACGATCATTTTTTACAACGACGGAGCGCGCAAGAGCCTGCATTACTCCGCCCAGGAAATCGTCGGCCAGAAAATCACCACCATCTATCCTTCGCTCGAGGAAGCGCGCCGGGTGATGAAGGCGATGCGCGCCGCGAGCGACGATTCAGGGCGCATTTCCAATTTCGAGACGGTGCTTCGCAGCAAGGACGGCGAGCTCATCCCGGTCGCCATCTCGGGCTCGATCATCTACGAGAAGGACGGCACGACGCCGGCCGGCTCGATCGGGTTCGCGCGCGACATCCGGATGATGCGCCATCGCGAGCAGCTCGCCACCGCCGGCGAAATCGCGGTCAGCCTCGCGCACGAGATCTACAATCCGCTCGAAGCCATCACCAACAATCTCGACCTGCTGGCGCGATGCGTCGAGGCCCATCTATCGGACGCCGAGCTGGTGGTCGAGCACGAGCGGCTCGACTCGATCCGCGGCGGCATCCGGCGCGTCCAGGGCATCGTGCGCCGGCTCGACGAAATGACCCGCCAGGGCGTCTACGAGACCCGCGACTATCTGGGGGGGAAGAAAATGGCTGACCTCGCGCCGCGCGGCGCGGAGGCCGAAGAGCGCCCGGCCGCGCCCGAGGCTTCGAAGAACGGATGCGACTGGCCGCTCGCCGGGATGGCCGTGCTGGTGCTGGACGACGATCTCTCGGTCGTAAGCTCGCTCGCCGATCTGCTGCGTGCCGAGCGCTGCCAGGTTTACACCGCGATCCGGCCAAGCGCTGCCTTCGGTATCCTGCGCAACATGCGCATCGACGCGGTCATCTCCGACGTCGTGATGCCGGAGATGGACGGTTACGAGTTCTACACGCGGATCAAGGAAGAGATGCCGCACCTCCCGGTCATCCTGATGACCGCGTACAATTACGACCGCGACCACATCCTGGTGCGCAGCCGGCTTAAGGGACTCGAGGGCGCGCTGTTCAAGAAGCCGGTCAATCCGGCCAAGCTGCGCGAGCTGCTGATCCGTGCGCGCCAGAAATCGGCCGTCCAGCCGGCTAAGGCGCTTCCACTCACCTAAGACCCTGGGCGCCGGGATTGACTTTGCGTGCGGCGAGCGCGCGGCGCGCAGCCCATTCGCCCGGCCCGGCGGTAGTTTCACCACGTAAACGAAGTCCGCCGAAGGCTTGACAGACGCTTGCCTGTTGGACGAACGATCGGGCGTGAATCGCCCATCCGCGGGCCTGCCGGAAGTTCGTCCGCAAGCGGCGCTTGATCGGTCGGCGCCCGCCCACAACTGCGCGGCCATCGAGGCCATGCGCACGCAAGGAAGGTGACTGTCATGGCCAAAGTCGATTTTGCGAAACTGCCCAGGTTCTCCGAACTGCCGGTCAAAAAAGGCGCGCCGCCTGATTCCAACTGGGGCGTGTTCGGCGATGAAGACGACCTCGGCTGCCTCAACTTCCTGACCTCCGAGGGCGTTATCGAAGCCGCCCGGATGATTAAGAAGGGCAAGATCTTCCGGCTCGACACGCGCGTCAACTATGCCAACCCGCCGCTCTTCGAGCGCAAGCCCGCCAAACACATCCTGTCCGACTTCGAGTCCTACGGCCTGCTCGGATTCGACGACATGCTCGACAACTACAACACCCAGGAGGGCGCGCAGTGGGACGGCCTCGGCCACGTCGGCAACCTGAAGCATCAGGCCTTCTACAACGGCAAGACCGGCGCCGACGTGAGGGCCGGCCGGCTCAGCATCCACAAGTGGGCCGACAAGTTCGTCGGCAAGGGCCATCTGATCGACCTGTTCAAGTTCCGCGCCGACGCGGGCCGGCCGGTGAAACCGCTCGAACCCGAGCGTTACTCGCTCCAGGATCTGAAGGACGCGCTCAAAGCGCAGGGCGGCTCGCTCAAGCCAGGTAGCGTGCTGCTGCTGCGCACCGGATGGATGCAGGCCTACGTCAAATCAACTCCCGCCGAAAAGGCCGCGATGGCCCCGATGAACAAGCTCAAGGCCTGCGGGATCGAGGACACGCGCGAGATGGTGGCGTGGATGTGGGACAACCGGGTCGCCGCGATCGGCACCGATTGCCCCGCGGTCGAGCAGTGGCCGTGGGATTTCCGCAACGAGGGCGCGCTTCACTATCGCACGCTGTCACTGCTCGGCCTGCCGCTGGGCGAGCAGTTCGTGCTTGACGATCTCGCCGCCGATTGCCATCAGGACCGCCAGTACGAGTTCATGCTGGTGTCGTGTCCGCTGAACGTCGAGGGCGGGATCGCGTCGCCGCCGAACGCGGTGGCGATAAAGTAGCCGCGCGAATTCCGGCCGTGCGCGGCGTTGACGCTGCGCCGCAGAAGATCGCAGAGCCAGGCCGCGGGCGGGATGCGGCCATAGCCTTATCCGCGCCGGCGCGGCGCGCGCGCGAGCGCCGCCATCGCCGCCTCGACCGCCGCCGCCATCACCTCGATCGACATGCTCGGGGCCTGGCGATGACGCACCGCCTGGCGCGCCGTGTAGGGCAGGTGGATGAAGCCCGCGGCAACCTCGGGCCGCGCGGCAAGCGTATGCAACGTCGCGTACATCACCGCGTTGCACACGTAAGCGCCGGCGCTCAGCGAGAGCGCCGCGGGAATTCCGCGGCGCTCGAGCGCACGGAGGATCGTGCGCAGCGGCAGCCGCGCGAAGATCGCGTCGGCGCCGCCACGCACGACCGGCGTGCCCGCAAGTCCGCCGTCGCTCTCATGGCCGGCGCGGCGCTCGGCAAGGTTGATCGCGACCTTCTCGAGCGAGATCGCAGGACGCCCGCCCGCCTGCCCCAGCCCGAGCACGGCGCGCGGACGGAGCCGGCGGATCTCCGCCGCGATCGCGCGCACCGCGCGCGGCGTGTTGACCGGGAGCCGCACCGCCTTGACGACGAGCCCTCCGATCTCGCGGCCGTGGAGCATTTGCGCGACTTCCCATGAAGGATTCGTGCGCTCGCCGCCAAACGGCTCGAAGGCGCTCAGCAGCAGGACGGCGCGAACGCGGCGTCTTGCTGCCGGGCGGCTGCCTTTGGCAAGTCGCGTTCGCGCGTTCAACGCCCGTTTCATTTGCGCCGCGGATGCTCGATCGGCAGGTCTTCGCGATTGCCCCATTCGCCCCATGACCCGATGTAGTTGCGCAGGCGATCGAAGCCCGCGAGCCTGAGCGCGTAGTACGCATTGGCCGAACGGTAGCCGCCCTGGCAATAGGCAACGATTTCGGCCTCCGGCCGCAGCCCCAACCGTTCGAAGGCGGCGCGCAATTCCGCGGGCGGCTTGAACCTCCCGTCCGCGGCCACGTTGTTTACCCAATCCAGATGCACCGCGCCGGGCACCGCGCCGCCGCGCCGCGCGCGCACGCGCTCGCCGAAATATTCTTCGTCGCTGCGAACGTCGAAAATCCGCACGTCGGCGCGGCCGAGCCGCTCGACCAGATATTCGCTCGAGGCGAAAATCTCCTCGCGCGGCGCCGCCACGAATGCGCCTGGCGTGACCGGTGCGACGGCCGCCGTGAGTTCCGCGCCCGCGAGCTTCAGCCCGCCGTCGAGGATTCGCACGTGGCGATGACCCATGTACTCGGCGAGCCATGCCGTCCGTGTCGCACGCATCCCGGAGTCGTTCTCGTAAAATACCAGCGTCTCGGCGCCGGTGATGCCGAGCGCAGAAAAGATCCATTCGAGCTGTCCGCGAACCTCGCGCATCCCGCTCTCGCCGGTGTTCGAATAGTGGAACGGGAACGGGTCGAAGTGACGCGCGCCTTTCAGATGACCCGCGCGAAAATCGGCCGCCGGGCGCGTATCGATCAGCACCACGTCCTGGTCCGCGCGGCGCGCGCTGAGCCAGCGCCCGTCGACGAGGATCTCATTGTGCGTTTGATGTTCCGTGGCCATCGTATCTCCTCGCGTGTCTCATCTTTTGCGGCCGCGGGCGGCGGCGTCAGGACCGTTCGCTCGCCCTGGCCGGCGCCGCGATGCCGACGGCGTCGCCAATCGAATTCAGCCCGTCGCGCTGCAGCAATTCGACCAGGCCTTGCTTGATTCGCTCCACCAGGTCGGGCCCTTCGTAAACCAGTCCCGTGTATAACTCGACCAGGCACGCGCCCGCGCAGATCAGACGGTAGGCGTCCTCGGCGCCGAACACTCCGCCGACTCCGATTATCGGAATCTTTGCGCCCGTGCGGCGCCGAATCTCCGCGACCATCGCGAGCGCCCGCTTCGCAAGCGGCGCCCCGCTTACTCCGCCTTCGTATTCCGTATAGACGCCGAGCGCCTGACGCGCGGTCGTCGTGTTGCAGACCACCAGGCCGTCAGCGCCGTTAGTCGACACCGCCTCGCATACCGAGGCGAGCACTGGCGCGTTGAGGTCGGGCGCGATTTTCACCAGCACGGGTCTTCGCGGCGTGAGCTTCATCGCCTCGGCCAGGATCGGGCGCATCAGGGGCGCCAGGCGCGCCGCCGATTGCCAGTCGCGCAGGCCCGGCGTATTCGGCGAGCTTACGTTGATCACGATAAAATCGACCATCGCGCCGAGCCTCGCGACCATCGTCGTGTAATCTTCCGCCACGCGCTCGGTCGGCGTGTCCTTGTTCGGGCCGAGATTCAGCCCGAGCCGGATTTTCAATCCCCGCCGCTTGATGCGTGAGAGCCGCCTCGCCGCCCTCTCCATCCCGGCGCTGGGAAAGCCCAGCCGGTTCACCATCGCGCGCTGCTCGGGCAGGCGCCACAGCCGCGGGCGCGGATTACCCGGTTGTGCAAGCGGCGTCACCGTACCAAGCTCGGCAAAGCCGAAACCAAGCGCGCGCCATCCGGCGACCGCCCGGATGTCCTTGTCCATCCCGGCCGCAAGGCCAACCGGATTGGAGAACCGGATACCCCACGGCGAGGTGGCCAGCGCCGGCGGGTCCGGCGCCGGCTTGCGCAGGATCGCGATCGGCCCCATCATCGCGAGCGTCAGCCGATGGGCGCGTTCCGGATCGAGCCGGAAAAGCAGCGGCCGCAGGAAGCGGAGGTAGAAGTCTGGGGCGGGCGGCGTCATGAGCGGGAATCTAGAGACCTCGGCATCGGAGCGCAATGGGCTGCGGCGGGCGCGTTGTTGATGGAGTTGATAACGCGGTGTGCCGGCGATTACGTTCCATGCGCGGGTGAAATAGAGTGAAGGACAGGATGACGCAGCGATGAACGTGAGCAACAGCCGGGCTGAGATGCAGGTCAAACTTATCGATTACGCGAGCGACCCGCTGGAAAAGCTCTACGCCGCGTTTCGCACCTGTTACTCGTCGGACTCGCCGATCGAAGTCTGGGAAAAGATCAAGACCGAGAAAATCAGCCACGAGCGGATTCGCGAGTTCATCGGCGAGCGGCTCAAAACCGGCCACGCCTCGCCGCTCGAACAGATCGTGTTCTGGTTCGCGATTTCCGGCGTGTCGCGTTCGCTCTCGCATCAGTTCGTCCGCCATCGTATTGGCATCAGCTTCGAGCAGCAGAGCCAGCGCTACGTGAAATTCAAGCAGGATCGGCTGGCCTTCGTGATGCCCGATTCATGGCGCCGGGCGGGCATGGAAGAGGAATTCTCGGGGCTGCTCGCGCGCACCTCAGAGCTCTACGCGCGCGCGCTCAAGGCCGGGATTCCCGCCGAAGACGCGCGTTTCGTGTTGCCCAACGCGGCGCCGACCAACTTTCACGTAATGGTGAATTTTGCCGAGATGCTGCACATTTGCGATCTCCGGCTGTGCGTGCGCGCGCAGTGGGAGATCCGGCGGATGGTCGCGATGATGCGGGCCGAGATAAAGCACGTGCTGCCCGAGATCGCGGTCTTCCTGCAGCCCAAGTGCGGCGAGAACCGGATGGGCTACTGCGACGAATCGCTCGAGGACTGGCAGAAGTGCCCGCTCGGCCGCGTGCGCCCGCACAAGGCGAGCCTCTTCGAACTCTACGAGCGCCACGGCACGCGCAAGGCCGAAGCGCTCGGCGAGGCCGAATTCCGCGCCGTCGAAGAAAAGGAACTGCTGTAAGCCGCAGTGAAGCGTGCGTTCGCGGCCGAACGCGGCGCCGGCGAAGCCCCCCTGATGGGATTTGCGGCGCAACGTATTATTTCGCAAATATACTTTGCCAAGCGGCTCGCTGACCGCCGCGAATAGACCTCGATGGACGACGAATTCGATCAGGCGATCGCGGCCTTTAATCGCGGCGAATACTTCGCGGCCGCCGAACGCTTCGAGCACGTCCTCGCCGCGTCCGGCTCCGACGTGCGCGACATGGCTCGCGCGCTCGGGCGGGTTGCCGCGGCGCTCCATCTGCGTTTCGAGCGTGGCGGACGCCAGGCGACGGTCAACCTGCTCTCGCAGGCGCTGCTGACGATGGAGGATTTTCGGCCCGCGCACGCCGGGATCGACGTCGAGCGTTTGTGCGTCGAGCTGACGGCGATGGCGGACGAGATTCGCGCGAGCCCGCGCGAGGAACGCGAGGGTCTGCGCTATCGCGCCCGGCTTTTCGTTGAACGCCGTCGCGCGCCCAAAATAAATCTAGCCGGCAACACGCGTACGCAACATGGTTGAGCGCAGCGCCTTCGCATCGGGTGCCGCGGCGTGCACGAGCGCGGCATCCATCAAGCCGCGCGGCGCGGCGGCCCGCCTGCGAGCGTTGAGCGCCGCGATGCGCGGATGCGTGCGTTGCCCGGCGCTGGTGAAATGCCGTTCGCAAGTCGTGCCGGGCCAGGGCGCGGCGCCGGCGCGGGTTGCGTTCGTGGGCCTGGCACCCGGCCGTCTCGGCGCCGACCGCACCGGAATCCCGTTCAGCGGCGATCGTTCGGGAGAATTGCTCCGTGGGATGATCGCGCGCGCCGGTCTTCGGCGCCTTTTCATCACTAACGTGGTTCGATGCAACCCGCGCGACGCCCGCGGCCGCAACCGCAATCCAAGCGCGCGCGAGATCGCCAACTGCAGCGGCCATCTCGCAGCCGAACTCGCCCTGGTGCATCCGCAGGTCGTGGTCTGCCTGGGCGCCGTCGCCTGGCGCCGGCTGGCTGGGAGCGCGGCACCGTTCAGACCGCGCCGCGGCGCCGTTCTCCATAGCGGCGGCACGCTGCTATACGCGATGTACCATCCGGCGTACGTGGTGCGCGGCGCTTATACGCCGGCCGCCTACGCGCGGGATTTCCAGCGGCTCGCACGATTATGTAATGGCTCTTAAGGCGTCGCGCGGACAGGCATCAGCGCCGTCGGACAGCGCCATCGTACGCCAGTCCAACCCGTGCACCGACTTGGGAATGATTTGAAGTCTTCACCATCCTTGTTTTTTCCGCTCCGAGCTTTGGTTGCTCGGGTTACCGGACAGGATGGTTGAAGCAGTCAGGTTTTCCGCTTCCGGCCCGTACGGTTTGGGACGGGACGAATCGGCATCGATTTGTAGTCCGGCGTTGTGACGAGCGCGGCGTGGTTAGCTACTCGCGCCGCTGGTGCGTCCAATCAACCGGGTTTTGCTAACGGTCGCGCCCGCCACCGCCAGGACGCCGCTCGCGGTCGTTGCCGCTTCGAGCTTGCGCCTCGTTGACGCGAATCGGGCGTCCCTTGATGTCCCTGCCGTTGAGCTTTTTGATCGCCGCCTCCGCGGCGTCATCCGTGGCCATCTCTACGAATCCGAAGCCGCGAGACCGATTAGTCGCACGGTCGATGATGACCTGAGAACTATCTACCTTACCAGCCTCCGAAAACGCATCCTGCAGGTCCTGGTCGGTGACAGTCCAAGCTAGATTCCCCACGTACAGTCTACGACCCATTTCCGAACTCTCCTGCTCTCACCCTTGGCACCAGATGCTCAGCGCGTCGCTAATGAGACCCGTCTCTAGTCAGGCAGCCCACTGCCGATGACTTCTGCGATAGATACTTTCACTCTCGGCGGCTATTGCGACGCTACGTCACGCCTGAAAATAGCGTACTTCTTATAGCACCGAGTCAAATGTAAGCATAGCGTCACCAGCATATAGCAGAAATTTGCTCTTTATTGCTTTAAGACGCTTTACCGTATGGTCGCGCAAGGTCCGCGCAACTCCGCCACGAGGCCATATTGATCCTCGGCTTAGCGCTTCTGCTCGCCAAAAAGCACCGGAACGCTCAGAACGCGAATCCGGAATCGTTGCGCGCGGTCCGGCCAAAGCTGAACAAATTTTCAGCCCGCGCGCTGAATTGGTCTCCTGCAAGTCGAGTCGTCGTCGCGGCACTCCAGTGATGAATAGATACGTCGCGAGAGCAACGTCGAGACGGCCGAGTATGAGGGCAAGACCGTACTGAATGCTTCAGCACTTGGCGAGAAGGTACTTTCGCACCATTATTCATGCCAACGTTTGGCAGAAGTAAGATCCGCACAGGTTCCGCGGTCTCCGTCGATATATTTGCGATAGTATGAACTGCCGAACTCTGTTAGTATGGTAATTCAGGTTCAGCGGAATACTTGTATGTTAGCTGCCTGTTGTGTAGCGTGGCCGCTTCAGTAATCCGCAACAGACCCGAGTTTCTAAGGAGAGTATTGGATGCCACGAAGGAAAGGTTCTGGATCGCCTATGTCCGCGATCGGCAAGATTCGCCGCCAGGCGGGCTCTGCGCTGGCCCAGTTGCGCAAGGAGATTCGCGCGAAAGAGGTTGAACTCGCACAACTCAAGCGCGATGAAGAGTCGCTCGGCCGGCTTGCCGGACGCCGGAGCACCGGCGCCAGCGCTGCACGCGCACCGCGGGCCGGGGGCGGCGGTGGAGGCGGCGGCGGCGGACGAATCAACTGGCGCAAGGTGCTTGACCAATTGCCCAAACAGTTCAAGGCCTCCAATGTTCGGCAGGTGCGTGGACTTAAGGACAAGCGCCCCTCAGAAATCTTCGCCGCGATCACGCGCTGGATCGAAGCCGGATTGGCCAAGCGCAAGACTCGCGGACTCTACGAAAAAGCATAACCCCAACCGCACCGATTTCGCCTCACGCACTGCAAGCGTCAGTATCGGAGCCATCGCGCACGCGCTACGATACTGACGCGAGCGTGACCGCACGAACCTCATCCGCCGGAATATACATTTCTCCGCGCCGTCGAGGCTCATCGGAAATATGGGTGCGTAAGCGGAAGCGAACTCTCTGCGCCGCCCGCGCGGGCCGGATATGGCAGTAAGAACTATCGAATGGCGCAACGATGCGGTTCGCATGATTGACCAGCGGCTGCTGCCGGAGCGCGAAGTCATCCGCGTATATCGCGACTGGCGCGGGGTCGCGGAAGCGATCCGGACTATGGTGATTCGCGGCGCGCCCGCGATCGGAGTTGCGGCCGCGATGGGAGTGGCGCTGGGGATGCGCAATGTAAGTGGCGCGCGGGCCCGCAAGCGGTTCGCGAAGGTCGCAAGCGGTCTTCGCGCGACGCGTCCCACTGCGGTCAATCTCGCGTGGGCGTTGGCGCGTATGGCGCGGGTGGTCGAAAGCAACCTCGCTCTCGATGCGGCGCAGCTGTTCCGGCGCCTGCGCGACGAGGCGATCGCCATCTACGAGGAAGACCTCGCCGCCAATCGCGCGCTGGGACGCTTCGGCGCCGAGCTGCTTGAGAATCCGTCGACCGTGCTAACCCATTGCAATGCCGGAGCGCTGGCCACGGCAGGCTATGGCACGGCGCTGGGCGTGATCCGTGCGGCCCGTGAGGCGGGAAAAAAGATCGCGGTCATCGCCGACGAGACGCGGCCCTTCATGCAGGGCGCGCGGCTGACCGCCTGGGAGTTGCACAAGGATCGCATTCCCGTAACGGTGATCGCCGACAACATGGCAGGGAGCGTGCTCCGCAACGGCGGCGTCAGCTGCGTAGTCGTCGGAACCGATCGCACGGCGGCCAACGGCGACGTCGCGAATAAAATCGGCACCTACCCGCTGGCCGTGATGGCGCGGCGCCACGGCGTGCCGTTTTACGTCGCCGCGCCGCTGTCATCGATCGATCTCGCCTGTCCGAGCGGCGCGGAAATTCCGATCGAGCAGCGATCCGCGAGCGAGATTACTCATCTCGGCGTCAAACAGATTACGCCGCGAGGCGTGAAGGTCTTCAACCCCGCCTTTGATGTGACGCCGGCCGAATTGGTTACCGCGATCATTACCGAACGCGGAATCGCTTATCCGCCGTACACTGAAAGCCTGGCCGCGCTCAAGCGCGAAGCCTGAGCCGCTCTGATTATCCGAAATCAGCCGCGGCGGCCGACCGCCCGCGCCAGACCGTCGCCCAGCAGGTTGAATCCCAGTACCGAAGCGCCGATCGCCACGCCCGGCGCGGTAGTCAGATGCGGCGCGACGAGCATAAATGCGCGCCCGCTATCCAGCATGTTGCCCCAGCTCGGCGCAGGTGGCAGCACGCCCAGCCCGAGGAACGAGAGCGCGGCCTCAGCAACGATAATTCCGCCGACGCCGAAGGTCGCCTGCACCGCGACCGGACCGGCAAGACCGGGCATCAGATGGCGCAGCAACAGGCGGCCGGGCGAGGCGCCCAGCGCGCGCGCCGCCTCGACGTACTCGTGCTCGCGCAGCGACAGCACCTCGCCGCGGACCAGCCGCGCATAGCCAGTCCATCCCATCGCCGTCAGCGCGACTACCAGGTCGACTAGACCCGGACCAAGAATCGCGGCAAGCGCAATCGCGAGCAGGAAGCCGGGAAACGCGAGCACTACATCGATAAGCCGCATGACGAGCGCATCGACGCGCCCGCCCGCCAGCGCTGCCGCGCCGCCCACGACGCTGCCCGCCACGAGCGAAAGCATCACCACCGCGGTCGAGACCGCAAGAGAGAGCCGCCCGCCCCATAGCACGCGGGCGAGCATGTCGCGCCCAAGCGCGTCGCATCCGAGCCAATGGCCGGGACTGGGCGGGGCGAGCGTCTCTTTCAGATCGATCGCCAGCGGATCGGCATGCACAAGGATCGGCCCGAGCGCCGCCGCAATTGCGAGCATCGCGACGATCGACGAGCCTACGGCGAGCGACGGATTGCGGCGCATCAATACCCATTCCCCTTCGCGCAAATCATCACGCTCGTAGCAGACGAATCCGCGGATCCACGATTGCGTAAACCAGGTCGGTAGCCATATTGACCACCACGTAGGTAAACGCGAAGGTGAGCACGCAGCCTTCGACCAGCGGATAGTCGCGCGCGCTTATCGCCGCGATGAGCAAACGGCCCATCCCGGGCCACGAAAAGATCATCTCGGTGACGATCGCGCCGGTCAGCAGCGCGCCGGTCTCCAGTGCGAGCAGCGTAATCACCGGGGTCAGCGCGTTGCGCAGCCCGTGGCGCATCAGCGCGGCAAACGCGCTCAGGCCCTTGCTGCGCGCGGTGCGAATATAGTCGGCCTCGCGCACCTGGATGAGGCTTTTGCGCAGCATCCGCGCCAGGATCGCCGCGAGCGCGGTCCCCATCGTTACCGCCGGCAGCACCAGGTGCGCGAGGCCGCCACGCCCCGTCAGGGGAAGCCATCCGAGCTTAAGCGAGAAGACGATCATCACCAGGGGGCCGAGACACAGATGGGGCACGGAGATCCCCAGGATCGCGAAACCCATCGCGCCCATATCGGCGCCGCCGCCCGGATTCGCGCCCGCGATTAGACCGAGCGGAATAGCGAGCGCGATCGCAACCAGCATCGCGGCCCCCGCCAACTCCAGCGTCGCAGGGAAGCGCTCAACGATCAGCCGCGCAACCGGCTCCTTCATCGAGATCGACTCCCCGAGATCGCCGCGCGTGAGCCCCCGCAAAAACTCGGCATACTGCACCACAAGTGGCCGATCGAGTCCCAGTTGTTGGCGCAGGCCGGCAACATCGGCAGGCCCGGCGGTATCGCCCAGCATTACGGTCACAGGGTCGCCGGGTACCAGATGAATGAGCGCGAAGGTCAGCGTCGCGACGCCGAGCGCGACCGGAATCAACGCGGCAAGGCGGCGGACGAAATAGCCAGTCACGGCCTCGCGTTCCCCGATGCGGGCGCGAACGACACGTTCGCGAACGAACGCAGGCTGCCGTTGGGAAATGGCGTGAAGCCTTTCACGCGGCGATTTATCACCACCACGTTGTCCATCCACCAGAGCGACACGTACGGCAAGTCGGCGGCAGCGGCTTTCTGGACCTGGGCGTAAATCTCGCGTCGCGCGGCCGGCTCGAGCGTCGTCTCGGCCCGCTCGAGCAGACGATCCATCGCGGGGTTCGAGTAGTTGCCGCGGTTGGAGCCGTTCGGCGGAGTCATCCTGGAATCGAACACCATGTAGTATTGATGCGTGAGGTTGTCCGCGACCCAGTCGAGCGAGGTCAAGTCGAAATTGCCTTTCTGGATATCGCTGTAGAAAGTCGCGAACTCGTTGGTGCGGATGTCGAGCGTGATTCCGATCCGCCTGAGCATTGCCTGTATCGCTTCGGCGAGACGGCGGCCCTCGGGCGTGGTCTTGTAGACGAACTTCAGATCGCGCGTGCCGGTCGGGCCGATCGGATAGCCGGCCTCGTCGAGCAGCCTGGACGCCTTGAATGGGTCGTAGGGATAACGCTCGACGTCGCCGTCATAGGCCCAGTTCTCGGGAGCGAGCATCCCGCTCGCGACGCGCCCGGCCCCCTTGTAGAGCGAGCCGACGATCGCCTCACGGCTGATCGCATAGGCAATCGCCTGGCGCACGCGCAAATCGCGCAGATGCGGATCGCGAAAGTTGAACTCGAGGTAGTAATATTCGCTTCCGGGCGATTGATTGATAACCAGGTCGGGGCGCATCCCCAGGTACCCCAGCAGGTCGGGCTGGATATTGTTCTCGGCGAGATCGCACACGCCCTCGGCCAGCTCGAGCGCGCGCACCGTCGGATCGGGCACCACCTTGAACACGATTCCGGCGATCGCGCCGGGCGCGGATGGGCGAACCGGATTACGCCTCAGGATCAGCGCCTCATCGCGCGCGAAGCTTGCGACCTCGAAAGCGCCGCTTGCGGCCGGCCATCGCACGCCGGCCTTGCCCGGTGGCGCCGTGCCCTGCGGTACCACGCCGATCGTCGCCATATCGAACGCGGACGCATACGGCCCCCTGGTCGTCATCACGATCGTCGCGTCGTCGGGCGCGGCGATTGCTGCAAGCTCGCGCAGGGCGATCCGCTTGGGCGAGGCGGAGGCGGGATCGAGAATCGAATCGTAGGTATACTTGATGTCGCGCGCGCCAAGTGGCCGCCCGTCGCTGAAGCGCAAACCTCCGCGCAGATGGAAGACCAGCGTGGTGGGCGTCGGCCGTTCGAAACTTTCGGCCAGGTCGCCGAAGAACTGACCATGCGCATCCGCTCTCACCAGCGCATCGAAGACCAGCTCGCTCGTGCGCGAGGAAATTGCGTCGGTTGCGAACCGCGGATCGAGGGCGATGGGCGAGGTTTCGAGATCGACGTGGAGATAGCCGGCGGGCGCCGGTGGGGCCGCGCGATGGCGCCCGCCGACGACGCGGTCGAACGCCACGGCGACGAGCGCAACCACCACGGCCACGCGGGCAACAGCGAAAATCGCACCGGGCCAGGATGCCTGCCTGCTCGTCGTCTCGCTCATCGGGGGCGGCGTGATCATAGCACAAGCGCGCCGCGGGCCAGCCGGCGACGGACAAAATCCGGGGCGAGATCGGGGCAAGATCTACAAGAAGATCTGCCGGGCGATTTGCAGTCTGAGTAGAAATCATGGTTGCCCATAACACCCTCAACGGATCCGGACGAGCGGCTTTCCCGCATCCGGCTCTTGCCTCAGGTGATGACGCCGAGGCGGCGCAGTGGGTAGGGATGATGGATGCGGGCGCAGGCAGCCACTGCGAAGCGAGGCGAAGCATGCGGCCCCACCGCACGCGGCCATTTTGGCTGCGGCGCGAGAGCACGCGATGCCACAGTCGCACTGCGCAGAAGCGGAACTGGCGGAGCGCCGCAGAGTTCATCGGGACGCCATAATAACGGAAGTGCCCCTCGACCACGGTTCTCAGCCATCTGCCCTGCTCCGGGATGGG
>DATJXN010000148.1 GCA_035500095.1 Candidatus Binataceae bacterium | reverse complement strand
TCGCGCCAAGAAAATCGCGGAGATACCATTTGACACGGTCGTTCCATATCAGTGTCATGTCCTTGCATATCCGGAAAAGCGTCAAGGTGTCATTCGGAGGGAGTCAGCGAACGAGGAATCCTGGATCTTTATTCGTTTTTCGTGGAAGCCGGGATTTCTCGCTGTGCTCGGAATGACAGCCTTGAGCCCGGATGAACTTATTTCCAGGACACCACAACTAGGCGGCAGCCAACCGATCGAAGCGTCCCAACCGGCTAATCCCCGAATCGAGAGCGGCGCCGGACGCGCGTTGGTCGCGTGTCCGGCGCCGCTCTTACGTCTCGGCTAGGATTCGCGCACGTCCCGCGCCGCGCGAAGGCCCTGGCTCCCGTGTGCTAGCGATGCTTCTGTTGGCCGCCGCCGTGGGGCGCCGCGCCGCCACCCTCGCGAGGCGCCTGAGCCGGATGCTGCGGCACCGGATTGCCGTGGAACTGCGGCTTGGGAGGCGGCGCCATCCGCCGCGGCGGAGGGTTGGGATTCGGATGCGCCAGGGCCTGCAGCTGCTGAGTGTGGCGGCTCTCGACGGCCTGTTCGCGCGCCGCCTGCGTGCGCTCTAACTCCTGTTGCTGCTGCATGTGCTGACGCGCCGCGGCCTGCTCCTGCTGCATCTGTCGTTGTGCCAGCGCCTGCACCTGCTGCTGATGCTGCCGCTGGAGCGCCTCGACCTGCTGCTCATGCTGCCGCGCCTGGACTTGTTGCTGCTCTTCGGCGGGAACGGGCCGCATTGGCTGATGTTGCGCCTGTGGGCCCGGCTGCTCCGGCTGATGTTGTGGCTGCTGCCCCGGCGCGGCCGCGTGCTGCTGCCCGCGCTCGAGAGCCGTCATCTGTTGCGTGTGCTGCTGCTCGAGCGTCTGGCGCTGTGCCTGGTTCTGGCGGCCGATTGCCTGGAACTGCTCGGTGTGCTGCCTTCCGATCATTTGCGTCTGCGCATCATGCTGATTTTCGACGGCATGCTGCTGTTCGACGTGCTGACGCTCGATCGACTGCTGCAGCGGCTGCCGCCAGTCCGGATGGCGCGCGGCGGCGACTTGCGGCTGCTTGGCCGCCCACCAGTTAAGATCGCGCCACTGTTTTTGATCGTCAACGTCGCCCTTCCAGTCCGGATGATGCTGCGCCATCCAGGTCGGATCGTTCTGATGCCACCAGGTGTCGACGTGCCACACATGATGCTGGTCGAAATCGCCCCACCAGTCGGGATGGTACTCGCGGGCGTAGTCGGGACGATGCGCCCACCACCAGTCGGCCGGGTACCAGTGGCCACCGTCGTAGTCGCCCCACCAGTCGGGATGATTCTCCTGCACCCAGACCGGCTCGTTCTGCCACCACCACGACGCCGGATACCAGGTGCCCTGATATTCGTCACCCCACCAGTCCGGATGATTCGCGAGCATCCATTGGCGCTTGTGCAGCCACCACCACGAGGCCGGATACCAGACGCCATTGTCCCTATAGCCCCACCATTCAGGATGATTCGCCAGCGTCCAGGCGGGCTGATACTGCCACCACCATGACGCCGGGTACCAGATGCCCTGGAAGAAGTCTCCCCACCATTCGGGATGATGGAGCTGCGTCCACGCCGGCTGGTTTTCCCACCACCAGTCGGCTGGATGCCAGACGCGATCGGCGTCGTAGTCGCCCCACCATTCGGGATGATTCTGTTGAACCCACTGGGGCTGGTTCGTCCACCACCATGATGCGGGTTGCCACGCGCCATTGTAGTTTTCACCCCACGCCGGCTCCGGAGGCATTTGCGCGGGCCACGGGGCGTACTGCGCCAGTGCTGGAGCCGTCAGCATCAACAGCACCACGGCGGTTGCCATGAGACTCGTGATTCCCTTCATCGTCAGCTCCTCCGAGCTCAGCCCATCAACCAGCGCGGAGCCTCGATTAACGATATGTCGGTCTCAAGGGCCGGTTTCTCCCGACTTAGCGCGCCTTGATGCGGGATTTTCGGTCAGGCGGCTATGATTCCTCCGGGATTCCGGAGTCTTGGAGGGCGGCGATAGCCCGTACGCTTCTTTAAACGAGAGCGGCAGAGGGCGACCGCTAGAGTGTCCTGGAAATAAGTCTCATCCCAGGATGTCTCAAGGCTGTCATTCCGAGTGCAGCGAGGAATCCCGGCTTCCACGAAAAACGAACAAAGATCCGGGATTCCTCGGTCGCTGACTCCCTCGGAATGACACCTTGACGCTTTCCGGATGCAAGTTATTTGCGGGACATCAGACTACTTGCTTTAGAACATCCGCTTCTGTCCGTGCTTGAACCCGCCCTGTTGGCCGACCGGCTGTTCGCGCTCGCGCTGCTCGCCGGTTGCGCGTTCGCGCTGGCGGCCGCGGCCGCCGCCACCTCCGCCTTCACCGCCACCGCCCCCGCGCGGGCGGCCTCCGCCTCGAGCGTCGGCGCCCTCGCGGCGCTCGCCGACCGGGATGATCTCGACCACGCGCATAAAGCCCTCGCCGGTGGACCGGGTCGTGATAAGCGGATCGTCCTTGAGGGCGAGATGCACTACGCGGCGGTCGCGCGGAGGCATCGGCTCAAGCGTGACCGGCACATGCTCGCGCTTGGTCTGTTCGGCCATCGACAGCGCCATCCGATGAAGCTGCCGGCGGCGGCGCTCGCGGTAGGATTCGGTGTCGATCGTGATCGGGACGGCGTCCTTTATCCGCCGGGCCAGGACGCGATTGACGAGATATTCCAGCGAATCGAGGGTCTGGCCATGGCGTCCGATTAGGAGCCCCGAACCGTCACCCTTGATTGACAGTTCGATACCTTCCGAATCTTCTTCGGTGGTTGTGATCTCCGAGCTCTCGCCCATCAGCTCGAGGACTCGCGCGAGGATGGTGGTCGCTTCGCGCGCCTGCTCGTCGAGTCCGACCGCCTTGCGCGACGCTGCGCCCTCGTCCTCTCCTGGCGCCGCGCTTTCGTCCCGGCGCATCGATGCTTCGGCACTCCGGTCCGGAGCGCGGCGCCGTTCTGGCTCGGCGCTCCGCTTTTCCGCGCCGCTCCGGTCGGCGCTGCCGCTTGAAGCTCGCGCCTGCGGCGGTGGTTGTTCGGGCCGCTGCTCGCGTTGACGCGGCTCAGCGCGCTCGCGTTGCCGCTGCTGATGGCGCTCGCGCGGAGCGGGGGGCGGAGCTAGCGGCGGCGACATCACGCCGCTGCTCGCGCCTTCGGGCGCGCGGCGCTCGACGCGCACGCGCGCCTGGCGCGCGCCCAGTCCGAGCACGCCCGAGCGCGGCGTGCTCAGCACCTGGATGACGACGTCGTCCTGGGAAGCCCCCAGCTGATCGAGCGCTTGCTTGATCGCTTCGTCGACGCTGGGGGCTGTTACCTCGATCGCTTCGTTGGGTTCGCTCATGCTGCGGCAACTGGGGTGTACTGTTTGAATTCCCGATTCAGGAAAAACTGCTGAATTATACCCAGTACGTTGGAGGCAAAGTAATAGAGGGACAACCCGGCCGGCAGGGCTATAAACAGCACCGTAAACATGATGGGCATCCACATCATCATCTTCTGCTGATTGGGGTCGCCCGCCTTGGGCATCATCCATTGCTGCAGGAAGGTGCTGGCGCCCATCAGCAGGACCACGACCGGGAGGCCGTGGCAATCGATACCCGGCATTTTGGGCAGCCACGAGATCGGCAGGCAGTCGGGTGCTGACAAATCCCTGATCCAGAGCATAAACGGCGCGTGGCGCAATTCGATGGAATTGAGCAGCGCCTCATAGAGCCCATAGAGAATCGGGAACTGGATCGCCGTGGGCAGGCATCCGCCGAGCGGATTGACGTGATTGCGCTTGTACAGCTCCATCATCTCGCGGTTGAGCTGCGTCGAATCATCCTTGAATTTGGCGCGGATTTTCTCGACCTGCGGCGCCAGACGCTGCATCCTGAGCGCCGAGCGCTGGGCTTTGATCGACGCCGGGAGCGTTGCCACCCGCACCGCTATCGTCAGCACGATGATGTCCCAGCCGTAGTTCGGGACGACGGTGTGGAAGACCTGGAGCGCGCGCACAAAGACGATCGCGAGGACGCCGAACCATCCGAAGTTGATCGCCTTGCTCAGGTTGGGACTCGCAGCCTCCAGCAGGTTGAGCTGCTTGGGCCCCATGTACACCGCGGTCGAGACCTTGAGCGCTCCCGCAAACAGCATCTCCGCCCGAGCCTCGTTACCGCCGTACGCCATCAGCAGCTCGCCCTTGGCCGGCGCCTTGGGGATGAAGGCGGAGAGGAAATAGCGGTCGCCGAAGCCGGCAAAAGCGATCTCGCCGGTGACGGGCGCGACGCCCTTTTGCAGCTGCTTCTGGTACTCGTTAAGCACCTTGCCGTCGATATCGGCCTGGAGCGCCGGGTAGTCCCGGTAACCCTGTTCCGGCGCGCGTTCGGTCAGCGGCTGGCTCATCGTGAACCCGACGGCCTTGACGTCGGCGGCCGCGCCGCTCACCTCCGCGTCCACCCCATAGACGTAGCTGCCATTGCGGAAGGTGAAACGCTTGGTAAGCCTCAGCCCTTCCCTGGTGTCTGCCGTGAAGGTCACGCTCGCGCTTTCGCCGTCCGGACCCACTTCGACCCGCGCGGGAGCGTCGGTAGTGTAGTCGAGGGCCGTATCGGCGTAGATTTTGTCGCCGCGGCTTATGATCAGTCCGAGCGGCAGGCGCGCACCCTGCACGACGACATCGTAGAGCGGACTGTCCTTGCGGACCGTTTCGCGGTAGCGCTTGAGCCGGAAGTTCAGCAGCCGCGCGCCTTTCGCGGTGAACGTCGCCTCATACAGATCGGTGTCGGCTTCGATGGTGCGCGGCGGACTCGCGCTCGTCGAGGGCGGCATCAGCGGCTCGGGCGCTGTCGTATCCGTCTCCTCGCCCTCACCGGCGGCGGCGTAGCTCGGCGCCGCGCTTGCCACGGGACCTGCCGCAGGACCTGAGGCGGGACCCGCGGAAGACGGCGCAGCCGCCGTCCCCGACGCGGCCGGCGCGGGCGACTCGACGGTTCCGGGCCGCTGCGCGTGCTGCCCCAGCGGAACCTTCGGCGGGCGAATCCAGCGGATGAAATCGGCGTAAAAGATCGCCGCCAGCACCAGCAGGACAAAGATGACGATCTGACGTGTGCTGTCCAAATTACTCCTTCAAGGGTGATGCGGCTGCTCGGCCGCACGGGATGGCACCGGGTCGTAACCCCATCCGCCGAGCGGCCGGCATCGCAAAACTCGGCACAGGGTGAGATGAAGACCGCGCCCCAGACCGTGAATAGTCAGGGCCTGATGGGCGTACTCGGAACAGGTAGGTTCGAAGCGACAGGCGGGGCCGGCTGTCGCCGTCACGAGTGGCGAGATCAGGCGGCGATAGAGCGAAATCATTCCCATTGCCGCCGTGAGCGGAGCGGAGCGGAGCCGGTTCTTTGCCCGCTCAATCACGGCCGCGCTCTGTCCCGCGCATCGATTTCTGCCCGACGTCGTTTTGCCGAATATCGGAATTGCCGCCGAGCCTGCGGCCCAGATTCGCGACGCCGGTTCGAAGCTCTGCGTCGAGCGCCGCCCACTGAAGTTCGCCGGCGCCTCTGCGCGCGATTACCACGATCTCCGCTCCCGCGGGTAGCATCCCGCGCAGCTTTTGCCGGTAGCATTCGCGCACCCGGCGCTTCAGGCGATTGCGCACCACGGCATTGCCGATCCGGCCCGAAACCGTGATTCCCAACCGCGAGCGTTCACCGGTTGCGCCGCCAAGGCCGCCGTAAAGCACGAAATGTTCGCTCTGATATCGCGTGCCGCGCCGCTGAAGAGTGAGGAATTCCGCGGACCTGTGCAGCCGGTCCGCTCTGCCGAACCCCGCGGAACTGGAGTTCACGACGGCGTGCCGCCGCCGGTCTAGCCGGGCTGTTTGGGAGGAATCGTGATGGTCAGGCGCACGCGCCCCTTGGCGCGGCGGCGTCTGAGAATGTTTCTTCCCCCCGGCGTGGCCATGCGCGCCCGAAATCCGTGCGTCCGTAAACGGCGGCGGTTGTGCGGTTGATAAGTCCTTTTCATCGCCTGCGGCCCAAAGCGGCCAGATGTCGGCTCGTGCCGAGCCCACCATGTCTTGATTTATCCACTGTTCCACGAAGAGGCGCGGGCCTCACGCTGAACAAGCCATGGAACCATACAGGCGCCGCGCGGGCAAGCCCATCCGTGGAAAATGGTACGGAAAAAGCGGCGCCCGGACGAAGCAGTCATGGAGGAGCTTTTACGGAGGAGCTTTCGCGATGAGAAGCTTACACGATCCAAAATTGAGCTATATTTGCTTCCCACATGTATGCCGAGGACACTATCGTCGCGCCCGCCACGCCGCCAGGCAGGGGCGCCGTTGCGATCGTGCGACTTTCGGGCGGCGACGCGACGCGGATAGCCTCGAGTCTGTGGCATCCCCTCCGTGCGGGCGCGCCACGCCCCCGCCGACTCACCCTGGGCGAGATTCGCGACCCCCAAACCGGTGGAGTTATCGACCGCGCGATGTGCGTCGCCATGCCCGGTCCCGCAAGCCTCACGGGCGAGGATGTCGTCGAATTTCACTGTCATGGCGGCCCATATATCGTCCGCCGCGTCTTGGGAATGGCGATCGCGGCCGGCGCCCGGATGGCCGAGCCGGGCGAGTTCAGCCGGCGCGCATTCCTCAACGGACGGATCGACCTGACCGAGGCCGAGGCGGTTGCGGATCTGATAGATGCTCGGAGTGAAAGCGCACTTAAGCATGCAATAGCACAACTAGACGGTGCACTGGCGCAACGGGTGGACTATCTGCGTGGTACGGTAATCGGGGTTCTGGCGCATCTTGAGGCCGAGATCGACTTCGCCGACGAAGGGCTGAAACTGCCGGGGCGCGAACAGGTCGCCGGGGAAATCGCCCAAGTTGCCGCCGACGTCGCGCTTCTGCATGACAGCTTCAGGCGCGGGCGTCTTGCGCGCGACGGCGCACGCGCCGCTATCGTGGGCAAGCCCAATGCCGGCAAGTCGAGCGTGCTGAACCTGATTCTCGGCGCCGATCGCGCGATCGTGACGGCGACGCCCGGCACCACGCGCGACGTTATCGAAGAATCGGTCACGCTCGGTCCCTGGCAGCTGGTTCTTCAGGACACTGCCGGCGTACGCGAGGCGGCCGACGAGGTCGAGCGTATCGGGATTGGGCGCACGCTCGGCAGCGTCGCGGAGGCCGATTTGTTGATCGCGGTTTTCGATTCCTCGCGCCCGTTCGAGGACGAAGACGCGCGGGTGCTCGGGCTTTGCCAGGGGCGCGCGGGCGTCGCCCTGCTCAACAAGTCCGACCTGCGACCGCCGGTGCTCGCGCCGGCCGATCTGCTGCGGCGTGGTATCGGGATGCCGGTGATGCGGTTTTCGGCGCTCGACGCCGAGGGCGCGCCGGCGCTGCGCGACGAGCTAGCGCGCGCGGTCGAGACGCTTGCCGCCGAGAGCCCCGCCGACGGCGTGGCGATTTCCCGCGAACGCCATCGCGAGGCGCTGGCGAAGGCTCTGGAAGCGCTCGAGAGCGCTCGCGCGAGCGCGCTTGCGGGGATGCCGCCGGAAATCGTCGCGGTCGACGCGGCGGCCGCCGCCATGGCGCTAAGCGCGCTCACGGGAGTGGTCGGCGCGGAGGACGTGCTCGACGCGGTGTTCCGCGAGTTTTGTATCGGGAAGTAGTATTTCATTACAGTTAGTAGCATGAATCCCGCTTGGCCCGCCGCCGCGCGCGCGCCATAATTCCCACCTCTATGAAGTTCGGCGTAATCGTGGTCGGCGCCGGCCACGCGGGAATCGAAGCCTCGCTGGCCGCGGCGCGGATGGGCGTCCCCACGCTCATGCTGACGCTCAATCTCGACCACATCGGCCAGATGTCGTGTAATCCGGCGATCGGCGGTATCGGCAAGGGCCATCTGGTGCGCGAAATCGACGCGCTGGGCGGCGAGATGGCCCTCGCGATAGACGAAACCGGCATCCAGTTCCGCTTCCTCAACACCCGCAAGGGACCCGCGGTTCGGGCGCGCCGCGCCCAGGCAGACAAGGCCGCGTATCGCTCGCGGATGAAGCGCGTGCTCGAGGTGACGCCGAATCTGACGATTCGCCAGGCGAGCGTGGAGCGATTGCTCGTCGCGGGCGGCCGCGTGCGCGGCGTCGAATCGCTCATCGGCGAGACGTTCGAGGCCGATTGCGTGGTGCTGACCACCGGCACGTTCCTCAAGGGTCTGGTGCATATCGGGCTAAAGAATTACTCGGCAGGCCGTGCGGGTGATTTCGCGGCGATGGGCCTCAGCGAGCACCTGGCGCAACTCGGCTTTCGCCTCGGGCGCCTCAAGACGGGCACGTGCCCGCGCCTGGACAGCCGCAGTATCGACTATTCGCAGCTTGAGCTTCAGCCGGGCGACGTTCCGCCACCGCCGTTTTCGTTCCGCACCGCGCGGATCGAGCAGGACCAGGTGCCGTGTCATCTCACCTACACGAATGAGCGGACGCACGAGATCATCCGCGGTGGTATCGATCGCTCGCCGATGTACTCCGGAGTTATCCAAAGCCGCGGGCCGCGCTATTGCCCTTCGGTCGAGGACAAGGTGATGCGCTTCCGCGATAAGGAGCGGCATCAGGTTTTTCTCGAGCCCGAGGGCCGTGACACGATGGAGGTTTACCCCAACGGACTTTCGACCAGCCTGCCGCTAGATGTGCAGCTCGCGATGGTGCGATCGATAAAGGGACTGGAGCGCGCGGAAATCATGCGCCCGGGCTATGCGATCGAGTACGATTTCTCGGATCCGACCCAGTTGAATCCGTCGCTCGAGACCAAGCTAATCGAAGGATTGTTCTTTGCCGGTCAGATCAATGGCACTACCGGCTACGAGGAAGCCGGCGCGCAGGGCCTGATGGCAGGAATCAATGCTGCGCTCAGCGTTCGCGGCGAGTCCCCGCTCGTCCTGCGGCGGGACGAAGCCTATATCGGCGTGATGATCGACGACCTGGTGACGCGCGGAATCGGCGGCGAGCCATACCGCATGTTCACGTCGCGCGCCGAGTATCGATTGCTGCTGCGCGAAGATAATGCCGACCGGCGGCTTTCGCCGATCGGCGAGCGAATCGGCCTGCTAGGTGCGGCGACCGGCGAGCGCTTGCGCTCCAAGGACGAGCGGGTGAAGCGCGAAGTAGCGCGGCTTTCCGAGACGCTGGTCGTGGCGAGCGAGGCCGCAAATTCGAGGCTCGTGGATTGCGGCTCGACGCCGCTGGCGCATCCGGCGCGCGCCTTCGAACTATTGAAGCGGCCGGAAGTCTCTTATCCCGCGGTGCTGGCGATAGCGGGTCTTGAACGGGAACTCGACCCCGACGAGGCGGCGCAACTGGAAATAGACGTCAAATACGAGGGTTACGTCAAACGCCAGGCCGAGATGGTCGATCGGTTCAAGCGCCTCGAAGATGCGGTCATCCCGGACTGGGTCGATTATTCGGCGGTGAGCGGGCTCTCGACCGAGGTTCGCGAGCGGCTGACGAGCGTGCGCCCACGTTCGCTTGGACAGGCCGCGCGGATGCCGGGGATAACTCCGGCCGCGATTTCGCTCATCGCAATTCATTTGAGGAACTGCCGCGACCGTGCGGTCGGCGCGTCTCGCGGCTCCAGCGATTCCTGATCGAACGCGATTCGAGTTTCACGTGAAACAACCGAGACCCGACGAGCGGTCAAATGCGCCGTCCGTTTCACGTGAAACGACGCCGGAGAAGATAGCCGGCAAGACCCGCGAGCTGGTGTCGCGATGGCTCCACGAAACGACGCTGCGTCCGCGCGCCGGCTTCCTCGATCGGATCCAGGCGATGGCCGCGGCCTTGGCGCTCTGGGGTGCTCATACCAATCTTACCGCCGCCGCTTCGGATCCGGCCGAGATCGCTTTCCATATAGTTGACAGCCTCGCGCCGATCGCGTTTGCCGCGGGCGCCGGCGGTGAATCGCTCGATTCCGCGCTCGGGGCCGATGGAAACGTCCTCGACCTCGGCTCGGGCGGAGGCTTCCCCGGCCTCGTGCTGGCGGCGGCGTTCGAGGCGCGATTCAGGCTGACCGAGGCTCGTCGCAAGCGCGCAAGCTACCTCCAGGTAGCCGCTCAGGAGATGGAGCTCTCGAACGTCATCGTCGAGCGGCGCCGCGCGAGTCCTCGGACTATTGCAGGCGGTTTCGACCTGGTTACGGCGCGCGCCTTCGGCGCTTCCGCCGAGCTCTTTGAAATTGCTGCCGCCGCGCTCGCTCCGGGCGGCCTCCTTCTCCTGTATGCAAGCGCCGACCAGGTAGGCGATTCTCCCACCGCCGCGAATCGGTTCTTCGACGAGCGCATCACGTGGACGTATCTGCTGCCGCATGGCGAGCGAATCGCGAAGCGCAGCGCCGTGCTCCGCCGCCGCAAAGCCGATCCCTGAAAACTCCACGGTAATCGGCGAATTAGACGGATGCCGCGATCCGCTTTTGCATTACGATCGCGGCGATGCAATTATCGATTTGAGCGTGACGCACTCCAGCGTCGGCGCCTCAAGGTGGTTGGGCTGGCTGTGGGGCGTATCGTAGCGATCGCCAATCAGAAGGGTGGTGTCGGCAAGACGACCACCGCCGTTAATCTCGCGGTCGCGTTGGCGCAGTCGGGTCAGCGCGTTCTCCTGATAGACCTCGACCCGCAAGGCAACGCGACCTCAGGCCTCACGCCCGAGGCAACCAAGTCCGGCACAATCTACGATTCCCTGGTAAGCCGCAGGCCGCTCGGCGAGGTGATTCGCGAATCGCGCCCGTCGCTCGATCTCGCGCCCTCGAGCACGGATCTCGTTGGAGCCGAGATCGAGCTCGCGACGATGGAAGGGCGAGAGCGTCGATTAAAGGCCGAGCTATCGAGTCAATCGGATAAATATAACTTTGTTCTAATTGATACGCCGCCGTCGCTCGGCATCCTCACGCTCAATGCCCTGGTCGCCGCGGATTCCGTGCTGGTTCCGATGCAGTGCGAGTACTACGCCCTTGAGGGTCTGAGCTCGCTCCTTGCGACGATTCGCCGCGTCAACGCTGCGCTCAATCCGCAACTCGAGCTTATGGGCGTCGTGCTCACGATGTTCGATCCACGAAATCGGCTGAGCCACGAGATCTCGCTCGAGGTCAACAAGCATTTTCCCGAGCGCGTCTTCCAGACCGTGGTCCCCCGCAACGTGCGCATTTCCGAGAGCCCCAGCCACGGCCTGGCGGTCATCGAGCACGATCCGAAATCGGTCGGCGCCGAAGCGTATCGGCTGCTCGCGATCGAACTGCTCGAGCGGGTCGGTTCGCCCGGGAAAAACGCGCCCCCCGCCACGCAAACATCGGGCGGCGACGCGCCGGAGGAAGCCGCGCAGGGGGGAACGCCGCGGCGTACGCTATGGAACCTGCGGAGCATCTTCGCGCGCTCGGCAGAACGGGAGAGGAGGAACGGATGATACGCAGGGGATTGGGACGCGGCCTCGACGCGCTTATCGAGAGCACCGAGGCGCCGCCCGCGGGCGATCTGTCGCAGGCGCGCGCGGGCCTGGAGAGCGGCGGCGGCGCCCTGAGCGTTGAGCTCGACCGGATCGTGCCGAGCGTATTGCAGCCGCGCCGCCACTTCGATTCCGAGCGGCTCCAGGAGCTGGCGCAGGCGATTCGGAGCCAGGGCATTATCGAGCCGCTGGTGGTCCGGCCGTTGCCCGCGGCCGACGGCGCCGCTTCCGCCTCGGCCGACTCCACCGCGCGCTACGAACTCATCGCCGGCGAGCGGCGATGGCGCGCGGCGCGGATCGCGGGCCTCGCCGCCGTGCCGATAGTCGTGCGCGAGCTCGACGACCATGCGGCGCTCGAGATGTCGCTGGTCGAAAACCTGATGCGCGAAGATCTGAACCCGATCGACGAGGCGCGCGGGTTCGCGCGTCTGGTCCAGGGCTTCGCGATGAGCCACGACCGGATCGCCGAGCGTATCGGCAAGAGCCGCCCCTACGTCAGCAATGCGATCCGGTTGCTGGAACTGCCGCCCGCGGTGCTCGAGATGCTCGAGCGCGGCGAGCTCAGCGCGGGCCAGGCGCGTCCGCTGCTCGCGCTCGCCTCGGCCGAGGCGCGGACGGCTGCGGCGCGGCGGATCGTCGAGGGGCGGATCTCGGCGCGCGGCGCGGAAGAGCTCGCCGGGGTTGCACGGCGCGCGCACGGCGGCGCAAAAGGCGGCGGCGGCGCCGCCGCGCTCGATCCCAATCTGGCGGCGCTCGCCGAAGGAATCCAGCGCGGGCTCAAGCGCAAGGTCCGGATCGTGCGCGCGCGGGGACGCAAGCCCGGCCGCATCGAGATCGAATTTTACGGCACCGACGACCTGAACGCCCTGGCGGCGATGCTCGGCGCCGCCGCCCGCCCGCATCAGTCGCTATCCTGAACGAGCGCTCTGCCAATCGGGCGCGACTTCCCGACAAGCGAATGCGGATGACGAACCGGCGATGACGACGCGATGAGAAGACCGGCGCGCCCGGCTGCGGGTTCCAAGGCGGCCCGCGAGCGTCATCCGCCGCCGCCCGGCGACGCGCGGAAAATCGGCCGCCCGTCGAAGAAGCATCGCGCCCCCTACGATATCGAAACCGTCACCAACGCCGCGGTGCGGGTTTTCAACCGCCGCGGCTACGAAGCGGCCTCGATGGAGGACGTCGCGCGCGAAACCGGGATTACCAAATCGAGCCTTTACTATCACGTCTCGGGCAAGGAGGAACTGCTCGCCCGCGCGCTGGAGCGCGGATTCAAATGGCTGCTCGGCGTGCTCGATGAACCGGGGGCGAAGAGCGGGACGCCGCTTGAGCGCCTGCGGCATATCGTTTACCGCAGCGTCATAATCACGCTCGAGTTCGTGCAGGAAGTCGAACTGCTCCAGCGCGTCAAGGGCAATACGCCGACCGAACGCGATGCGATGGCGCGGCGGCGGCGCTTCGATCGCGAGGTCGCGACCCTGGTCAGAGAGGCCGCCGCCGCGCGGCAGATTCGCGCCGACGCCGACGCCGCGCTGCTCACCCGGCTTATCTTCGGGATGGGCAATTCGATCACGCAGTGGTATCGGCGCGAGGGCCGGCTGGGGCCCGAGCAGATCGCGCAAGCGATGACGCGGCTGGTTTTCGAAGGGATCGTCGCGGGCCCGCGGCGCGAGGCGCAGGGGTAGAGCCGGCTTCATCATCTTTCGGGTTCGTCTTTCCGGCGAGCTGCCGGATCTTGACATACAGCGGCGGTTGCGCGATTCTTGATTAAATCGACCGAGCGGTCGATTTAATTTCCTGGGGGGGCTCATACGCATGGCCAAGTCAGCGCTCGCACGGCCGGGTATCGACGCGAACGGCTCCAATCTTGTCATTCCGCCGTTGATGGTTCCCAGGGACGGCTTCACGCCGGCGCCCGAGATCGAACCCAACAACATCTTTCCGCTGGAATGGCCGGTCAAGACGGAACCGCTGGCAGCATTGTACGAGAAGGCCAAGCGCTCGGTGTGGAACCCCTCCGATCTGCCGTGGGACGACCTTGACCCGGCGCGATTCACGCCCGAAGAGCGAATGGGAATCATGTACTGGTACGCGGTGCTCTCGGTCTTCGACGGCTCGGGGCCGGCGGTCTTCGCCAAGGCGATGATCCATTCCTACGAGCTGCATACCGAGGATCCGATCCGCAAATGCTTCTTCAGCGTCACCCACGACGAGATGAACCACGAGGAGTGCTGCCAGCGCGCGATTCAGCGGCTGGTGCCCGGCGGTCCGCTGCGCTTCGCGGCGCGCACGGACGTCGAACGCGCGGCGCTCAACAATATCCAGTGGCTGTCCTTCAACGGGGCGCGCTACTGGCGCGGCTATTCGAACTCGCTCGACAAGTATCCGCTTTCGGTGTTGTTCACCTCGTTCCTGCTGGGCGAGGTCGCAGCCTCGACGCTCTTTTACGGGATGTCGCGGCGCACCACGCTGCCGGTTTTCAAGGGCGTGTTTACCCGCGTCGGCCAGGACGAGAGCCGCCATCTCGCGATCTGTCTCAAGATGCTCGAGGACGATTGGCCGGGGCTGACCGAGGACTACAAGAACCTGATCACCAAGCAGTTGCGCGCGGGCTTCGTGTTCCTGTCGATGATCCTGTGGGAGCCGCCCAACATGTTCTGGGAGCTGCCGCCGTACTTCCTGCCCAACCATCGCACGCTGATGCAGTATGCGCGGCAGGCCGGGCTCGGCGTGCTCAGCTACGACGAGCAGGCCGAGAACTGGCGGATGGCGATCGCCAAGGTGCGCAAGGTCGTGGGCGATTGGGGAATCAAGTTCCCGGCGATACCGGAGCTGGATATCGAGGGCGTGGACGTCGGCAACATCACGGCCGCCGATATCATCCCGGTATTCTGAGGTAGGCCCAGTTCAAACGCTCTCGCTGATTCGTCGGACGCTTAAGTAATTGGTCTCGCTTTTAAATTCCCTTCCGCAGTTGTCCTGGGGAGGGTGGGGGTCCGGGCGATTGAGAATGTCCGTGAGAATCGCCCCTTGTTTGTCTTGAATATCGAACAAGGCTCTGCCCGCGCGGGCGCGCCGACCTACAAACCCCAAGACATGTCCGTGTAAAGCTCGGACGCCACCTGCTGCATCATTTGGCCCTTTGCTACGGTCTCTTGCGTCGCGGCCACCTGCATATCGGTCATGTTCAGTATATCCGGGCCGCGAAGGTTCTGTTTCAAGAACTGCGGCGTGGTAGGCACGATAGCTTGCGCCACTACAGAAGCCTGAGACGAGCCGCTAATACCCTTGGTGCTCCATACGACCGCCTTGGTTCGCCGATCGGTAAGCGTTGCCGCGACCATGATTGAGTTGCCGTAGCTCAGCGGTTCGGATACACCGCTGAGGCTCGCAGGAGCCGCACCTGCATAAAGAATTTTCCCGGAGAGCAGCAGATCCGCCTGGCCCGGATCGTCCACCACCACCAACCTTCCACGCGACGCGATGGCGTCTTTCATATAGCGCATGAACTGGTCGTCAAGACCCGAAACGTAAGTCAGGTTTTCGAAATGAGCAACATAAATCGTCTTCGCCGAGCTGGGCAGCGCGCTACCGTTATCGGCAAAGTGCAGGGCACAGCCGTCAATTGCGGCGCTCGCCAAGCCAAAGAACATCAATGGCAAGACGTAGTGCGTCAACGAAACGATGGCCAACAGCCAGGAGACCGCAGCGGCTCTATACGTACTCATCGATTCGACTCTTCAGCCTCTGCCCCTTTGAATGTTTTCTCGTCCTGGCGCGAGCGATAGTCCGCCATCCTAGTTGGAATTGGAAGTCGTAGATCTTTCAGCCGCGTCGGATGGCGGGACTATTGAACGGCTTGGCACCAGGCCCATGAGTTGAAATGGGTTGCTCCCGAACGGGGAACCGCTGCCCAACGAGCCCAACCCGGAAAGAGTAAGCTGGAAAATGTAACTCGTATTGTTTGGATTGTAAGTATCGTCAATAGCAAAGTCGGCAAACCAGCAGTCACACGAGGACTTCAATCGAAACCCGAACACACTCGACAGCGTTCGTGAATCCGCCAAATCGTATACGGGTGCGAAGAAAACCCCGAGACGGTTGAACAGGCCAATGTAAGTTGATAGCGAAACCGCACTGATGGCATTCACGGATTTGCTGGTATTTATCAATACTGCGTTCGGCGCGGCGTATGTATACGACAATTGCATGAACGAGCCTTGCAACGCTCGCCCCGTATAGATGCTTGGCGAAGTTTGCCCAGGCGGCTGAAAAGCCAGCGAGAAGTTGAACGCGTCGAGACCCTGCTTAGGGCGCGGGCTCCAATCGACGGTGGTCGCTGCGGAAAGAATGCTGGTGGGGAAAAGCTGGCCCATGGCGGCAACATCGGAGAGATGGGAGCCGTCGCCAGCCACCGCATGAGAGGTATCGTAGGCCTGCTCGAGACTGAAGCGCAGGAGTTCCGAAGAGGAGCCGCCGCCCGCGGTCGTGAAGCTCGGTCCCAGCATGGCCAAAACCCGGTTGCCGAGGCCCGAGCCGGGCGTCCGAGCCTCCGTCTGACCGAAGATCCGAAGACTTACGCCGTAATCGATAAGACTGCGAGGTTCTATACGGTCAACACTGTCGAAAAGGGGAAATTGGTTCTGGTCGATGGTCGGCACATAACTGTACTGCGCGAACGGCTGGATCAGGGTTTCGATCTTCCGTAAGCCGAACCTATCCAGATCGAAACTGTCCAGCAGGGCACTGCGGATTCCCAGGTTGGCGTCGGGTATGGCGCGCGCCATCAAACCACCCGGCGCCAGCCCGCCCAACGTCAGGCCATTATTGTAAATCAGCCCTTGGGTTCCCACCGGAATCACGTTTACCTGATGTCCGGAGACGTCATACGCGGCAGCGTCCAGGCCCCCGGTCACCCAGCCATCGAGATAACGGCTCCATGTCCAAGGCACTGTCAGACGAGGATTCAGATCAACCCTCAAACCGTCGATTCCCTGTTCCCGCCAGTAGTTCACCGCTGACGCGTCGTAGTCGAGATAGGCCAATCCCCCGGCCAGACCCTGGAAGCCGCTCCACAGCAACTTCGGCAAGGTCTGCAGGGCGAAACTCTGGGGTTGAATCAGGTCCTGGTTCCACACCCCTTCCAGTTGCAGGTAGCTATTGTCGAATTCCTGGAACAGCCCAAGGTTTGAGGTTGCAACGCGGTCCGTTTGCCACAACCCACTGCCCGACAACCCGTCGGTCGTCAAACCATATTGATGCGATAGGGCGACACTGGGGATCTCTCTGAAAAATCGGCTATCGCTACCGTAAGCGAGGCTGCCGTATGTGAAGAGACTCGGCGTCAGGTATTCCTGCATGAGACCGTATTCGAGTTGTCCGCCGATACGCGTCGAGGTTTCGACGTCGAGCTGCGCCGTCGTGTCCTGACTTCTGCTAATGTCGATGAAATACGGCTGCAAAAATGTCGCGCCGTTCAAGCTCGAGTACCCGTATCGCGGAGTAAGGAAACCACTGTGCCGCTCACTGTTCGTGTTGAATTCCAGGAACGGGACCGGCAGCACCGGATGGCCCAAAACGTCGAAGTAGGCATCACGGGTTGTGGCTGTACCACCAAGATGAAGGTCGATCTGCTTTCCGCTGATGCTCCAGTCCGGCCGCGTCGTGTCGCCCGTACAGGTTGTAATGGAAGCATCGGTAGCCTGGTAGTGCTGACCGGTGAGTTTGTGGACGTCTTTGCCGGTCAAATAGTAATTGTTGTTGAGAGCGAGAATACGGGCATCGGCTAGCCTGGCGGTCTCGTTGTGCAGGTCGAACCAGGCCCGGCTGGAGTGTGTGTCCGAGGTGGGATCGACGATATGGACATGCCCCACGGCCACACCGCGGTAGCGGTGCTGGAGGACGATTTGGTCCGCCGTTATTGTGGTCGGGCCCTGCTCGAGTCTCGCCGCTCCGCTGATGGTGTAAGTATCGGTTTTTGCGTCGTGAACCAGGGTGCGGCCTTCGACATTGACCGGCAGATCTCTAGTTGCGCCTGCAGGGCGCAAAGTCTGGATTTGCCTCTGGAGAAACTGCTGCTCCGTAGGCATTTTTGGCTGGCGCGTTCTTGACGCGGCGTGAGCGTCCGCCGTACAGACGAGCAGCCCGGCCAGGGTCATCAGGAGGATCCCGAACGGTCGGGGAAAATCTGGGTAAAACGAAGGCGCGTGGCGCATCGGAAACCTGCCCATGCGACGGGCTTTCCACATTGCCCGTTGACGGTCGTGCGCTTCCCCCGCCGTGGAAGCGATGGCTGCAGAGCAGACTTGTGCGCTTCCGTCGGCAATGGCGCTCCGGCAGCCGAGGAACTTCAGTTATGCGCAGCAGCCTTACGCTCGCCGCCGGTGACGGTTACAAAAAAAGCGCTGAGGTGACTCCAGTCGCCCGCGATGGCCGTTCACTGCATATTGATGGCCGGATTCTTCGGGAGTATGTGTCTGCGCTGCCGGGCGTTTCGCTAGTTTCGGAAGGAACCCCGGTTGATCGATCTATGGTTGAGACGCGGATCATTGTTCGGCACACATACGTCCCAGCGGCTAGCGCGCAGACGGGCCTCACATTCCTTCCTGGTGGAAAAGCGCTCGACGATCGCCCAATTCGCGAGAGGACCAGCCGCGTTTCTATGGACGGAATCGGCGTTGACGCCCGGCACCGGCGGACGCATCAGATACCAAATCACCAAGGCAAACTGAGGGACGCGGCGAAAACTTCATGCCTGCCATCCACACCCGATCGGACCGAGAGGCACAGACCCTTGACCTCCGTCAGTCCAGAGCGGATTCGTGCCTTAGTACGCATTCCGCCCGCGGCGGTTTCCTGGATTTTGGTCACTTCAGTCGCAGGTGCATTGTGCACAGAGCCTTTGCCTCTGAGCGCTGGAGAGGCTAAGCGCCGTCTGGGGTGAGCCGAACGAATTGGCCTGTCCGATGCCGCGGCCCGGTTTTTAGACAAACGGGGCGCTCCGATTAACCGGAGGTTTACTGTTGCGGGGGCGGACCGCACGGCAGATTCTGGATAGCGGAATAACGAAACACGCGACCTTTCCAGCGGAAGGTGCCAAGCTCAGGACCGAACACCGAATCGAGCTCATGGAGTTGGTTCTGTTCCGCGTCGTCGAGCGGGTCGGACGGCGCATACGCCACGAAGGTCACCGAATCAGGCGCCAACGCGCGTTGAAGCGGGGGCTGAAAACCCATCGTCATGAAGTTTCCGGCCGGGACCCAACCGCGGGCATCCGCTCTTGCATTCTGGGTCGGAATCCATTGCGGATCGACGTCGCTGCCGCCGAGCCGCATATCGCGGTAGCTGGTCACGCCATTTTTATCCGTTCGAAGCTCGACGAGCATAGGAAGCTCCGAGACGGGGCCCGTAGAGAGCTGGTCACAAGCCTCCGACGCCTGGATGGCCTGTGGGTCCTCGCCGTTGAAGATAAGGGAAAGAAAACCGCAGCCCCAGGCTGCGAGCGCGATGACTCCGGAGAGCAGCGCGGAGCGGATGAATATGGGAGGACGCGAGACGTGGCGGAGAGGGCCAATCCGTGGAAGCCGAGCGTGCGCGGATGGCGGTTGCCGTCTCATCCGGGTCTTTTCTTCAGTCTCGATCTTGTGTTCGGCCGCCGTTATCAGGCGCTCCAGCATTCGGGTGACCGACCGGTCACCATCGGGCGGCAGGCCGCCCTCAATCCCTGTTTGCATGTCTGGTTCGTTCATTTGGCCGACCTGCCTATTCGGGCAGGTGTTGCTGTTGCTCGTCAGGAGCCCGCGGTTGCTGCTCGGCCGTGTAACACACAAAAGTTCTGGACTCCGGAAGCTCCGCGTCGTGCGCCGGGTAGCAGGCGAAATTCGCGTTGAGGTCCCCCTGGTAGGAAGAAGCTTTTTGCTTGCCGGCAAATCGTCCCACGTAAGGCGCGATATTCCTCTCCACGGTGATGGCGGTGCTCGGCTGATTGGAATTCGAATTCCGCTGCTGATATCTGGAGCTGCCGCTGCCGCCTCCGAGAAGCTGTCCCAGACCTCCAAGACCTTGAGCATGCGCTTGGCTAAAAATTAGAGTCAGCAGCGCAAAAGCAACAAAAACCACGCGTGGAGCGATCCGGTTCAGATCGCTCCTGTGGTTTGAAACATTGATTTCTTTCTTCATAAAACTTCGCGCGACCAGCCATCAGCGGTTCTCTCAGAACGAACGTGCGAACCGGGCTCTCCCTTGACAAAAGACGCCTCTTCGCTGCGGCGGTTACAAGCGCCGGGCACAACGGCACTCCTCCACCGTCAATTGCATCATCCAGCCTGGGGCATTTGCAGATCACCTCGGCGAGTGAGGGTCGCCCCGACATCGACCAAGGCGATCTCCGAGCTGCCGCAGCGCTTGGTGCAGCCGGACAATTGGGCACGGAGAAAAAATTCGGATGAGGTAGCGCCGCGACGAGCGCCGAAATTTCAGCCCTCGGTTACGACTTTCCCGGCGGCGTCCACTGCTTGTTCAACACGCGGCGCACCATCGGCTCGAAGGTGCTCATCGGCTCGTTCGGGTAGGCCGGGTCGAACGAAACCTCGTCGTATTTTGCGCAGAAGTCGATCGTGAGCTGATACCACGGCTCGTCTTTGAACTGCTCGCGCGCGTTGGGGTCGAGTCCCAGGTGACGCGCATAGAAATAAGTCTGAAAGAGCCCGTGATGCTTCAGCAGATTGTAGTGGTCGGAGGAGATGAAGGGGCGCAGGATCGAAGCCGCGATCTCGCCATGGTTCATCGGACCGAGCGATTCCCCGAGATCATGGAACAGGGCGACGACGATCAACTCTTCGCTCGCGCCGTCGCGCAGCGCGCGCGTAGCGGCCTGCAGGCTGTGGCCGCGCCGGTCGAGGTTGTAGGCCTGGTCGCCCGACAGATCGTTGACCATGGCCATCAGGCGGTCGGGCAACTCGGCCAGCGTCGTCTCATGGACGCGCTTCAGAATCTGGAAATCCTCGTCGGTGCCGCGGTCCATCCGCGTGAAATGCATCTTCTCCACGGCGCAGTCTTCCCCCTTACAGAAAGCCGAATCGATCTTATCCAGGAAAGCCGTTGTCCGTCATCCTCGTACCCTGCTGCAACCCTGCTCGCCGAACGTCCTCGTCTTATGCGCTCAAAAATATCCGGGATCCTTCGACTCGCGCAGCGCTCGCTCAGGATGACAGCGCAGGGCTACGGCATGCGTGATGTCCGGTCCGCCATCCCGATCGCGCCGCCGCGGCGCAGCAGCAGCAGCTTGTCGACGCCGGCATCGACGTTCAGCACGGGCTTCAAATCGAGCGCCTCGCTTTCGTGCTCCTGCCACACGCTCTCGGGCACAAGGACGTAGCCGGGCGGCGCGTCGCCCAATTTACCCTCGACCCGTGGAGCGTCGCGATCGAGGTAAAAAAGCAAAGGCGCCGGATCATCGCCGAAGCCGTATAGATAGAGCGGCTCGTCGCTTCCGACCGCGTGATTGATCTGGGCCGCGGCGTCCCGAAACGATCCGCCCGCGCATCCGGCCGCCTCGTGACGCGGAAGATAGACAAAGTTGAAGGCGATGAGCGCGGCGCAGAGCGCCACAAGTCCGCTTTGCGCGGCGCGGCCCCATCGCCCGCGCCGCGCGATGTCGCCCACTCCCCAGGCGAGCAGGAAAGCGGAGGACGGCCAGAGCGGCAGCAGATAGGCGCGCCGCTTATACGCGGCGACGGTAAAGAAAATGACGGTGAGCAGCCAGAACGTCGCGAAGAGGCGAGCGTCGAAACGCGCGCGAAGATCGCGCCCGTCGGCGCTCGGCGCCGCGCCCGCCTGATCGGCCGGGCGGCGCAGCGCCGCCGCGGCGGCGAACGGGACGATCAGGCTCAGCGGCACCGAGTTGAGCAGGATCGGTTTGAGGTAATACCATGGCGCCATGAGACCCAGCGCGCCGAAGAAGCGGCCAAAATTTTCGCTTTCGAGCTGGCGGCCAAGGAAGCCATAGCGCCGGCCCATCGCGCACGCGACGTACCATCCAAGACTCGTCACGATCGCGACGAACAGGCTGCCCGGCGTGAACAGGTCGCCGAGCTCGGCGAGCCGTCGCTCGCGGAGCAGGAACGCGCCGATCGCACCCAGCGGCAGGATTATCGCGACCGGTCCCTTGGCGAGCACGCCGAGTCCGAGCGCCAACGCGAAGAGGTAGCGAATCGCGACGGCGCGAGCTTCCGGTCCTGAGGATTTTTCAGCGCGCGCGGCAGGCAGCATCCATAGACAGCTCATTATCGCGAGCGTCTCGAATAACGTCAGCGTCATATCGACCCGCCCGACCCGTCCTTCGCTCACGTACTGGTAGGAGGCCGCCAGGATCATCCCCGCGAGCAGCGCTCCGCGCGCGCCCAGAGGCGTCCACGCGAACGCGATCGTAAGCGCCACGCCCGCGATCGCGTAGAGCGCCGACGGCAGCCGCAGATTGAAGGCGTCAACCCGTCTGACCGCCCCGATCCGGTCGAGCGCGGTGGCGGTCCAGTGGAACAACGGCGGCTTGTACATCGGCGCGCTGCCGTTCTCCAGTGGAAAGAGCAGCACGCCGTGCTCGACCATCTGCTGGACGAAGACTCCCTCGATAGCCTCGTTGGCGCCGCAGACTTCGCTTGCGTCGAGCTGATGAAGGACCAGCGCAGCCGTCGCGAGCACGACCGCGGCGGCAAGAAGATGCCATCGTGTGAGTGCCGTCCGGCGCTGATGCGTGCCGCTGCTGGCGGAAGTGGAATCCATTGGGCGGCCGTGCATCAGTCGAGGTCGTAGCGGAAAATATCGAGCCGCGACATCCGCGCCCGATCGTAGCCGCGCCATTTGGCCTGCGGGATGTCGCGCGGCCCGACCCGGCGAAAGCCGAGGCGCGCGAAAAACTTTGCCGCCCGCTCCTTGGCGGTGCAGGCGAAGACGTAGCGCAGGGGGCGCTCGCGCGCCTCGTTGAGGATCTGCTTGACCAGCTCGACCGCGACGCCCTCGCCCGCAAACCGCGTCAGCGTGTAGAGCGCGGTGATCTCGCCGGCGCGTTCGCGATGGTACCGCTCGGTCAGCAGCGAGCAGACGCCGGCCAGATGCTCGTCGCCGACGCGGTAGCCGAAGCATGACGGCAGCAGTTGTGCGATTTCCTCGCGCGAGCGCGCGAGCAGATGGCCCTCGCGCTGGCCGCGCAGGATCAGCGCCTCGACTTCCTCGAAGTCGTCGATCGAAACCGGGCGCACGAAGCCGTACTGGCGTTCGGTGAAGAGCGTGCCGGTGCCGACGAAGCTGAAGAGCTCGTCATAGACGTCGCGCGGGGCGACGAGGTTGACCGAGCCGACGCCGTTGCCCAGTGCGCGCGCAACCGCGCGCAGCTCCGCGCGCCGGCGCGCCGCGCGCTGCTTGCGCACCTCGCGCGCGATGCGGCCGAGCTCGACGAACGACATCCGCGCGCCGTCGGCGCCGCTCAGGCCGCCCTGGCGATCGATCAGGATGAGCTTGAAGACGCGGAGCCGGCTCGCCAGCTCCTGCGCGAAGACGGTGAAATCGGCGGGCTTGCCGGTATCGGCCACCGCCACGACGATTGATCTGGCGCTGAGCGCGCGCCAGATTTGCGCCACTGCCGAATCGGGCGGATACGGGCGCGAACGCAGCCCGGCGCCGGGATTGAACACGGGCGGCTCGGCCCTCGGCGCGAGTTTGCCGAGCCGGCGCATCACGCGCGCCAAAGCGTCGGCCGAGACGATCACGATGCATCGCGTCTGATTGCGCCGCAGCATCCGCAGCGTGCGCACCAGGGAGTCGAGCTCGCCCAGGCGCTCGCCGCTTGGCGGAATCAGCGCGAAAAGCAGGCTCTTGCCGTAGAACTCTTCGAGGTAGAACGACTTCTCGTCGAACTGCGCGGTGGCGTCCGCGGCCTGCCCGTCGAGCGGTTCGTGCATCAATTCCGTGTCCGCGGTCAACTTGATCCAGTCGGCGCCGGCAGCGGGACAGACGAAACGCGGCGAAAGGATACCGCTCAGGCCTTGGCGGCGACCGCGGCTTCCTTGTCGGCGGCGGCCGCGACCTGGACTCGCGCGAAGCGCATCGGCGCCGGGCGCGAGGCGGCGATCTCTTTAAGCGTGGTTTGCGAGAAAATCTCGAGCAGCGCGCGCTGGCCCTCTTCCCATACGCGGAACATCCGGCAGGTCGGCTGCAGCGCGCACGAGCTCGAGCCGTCGACGCATACGTTGAGCGTGATCGGCCCCTCGACCGCCTCGATCACGTCCTTGAACGTGACCTCGTCGGCGGGGCGCGCGAGCTGATAGCCGCCGCCCGGCCCGCGGCGCGCGCGCACGAGTCCGCGATGCATCAGGTCGCGGATCACCTTCTCGAGGTAGTACTTGGGAATCTGCTCGTCGCGCGCGATCTCGGTGCCGCGCGCCACGCCCTCGGGATGGTCGGCCAGGTGAATCATGGCCCTCAGCGCGTACTCGATCTTGCGCGGTATCTGCATCAGGCTCATGGCAGTACTCCCCGGCCGCGGGCGTGACGCGCGGCGCCGACGGTCTTGCTGAGGGGCGCGCCGGTGGCGCTCCGGCGCGAGGCCTTACGCGCGGCGCCACTGCTTCGCCCGGCCAGAATCCGTTCGACGTATTTGACCAGCATGTCGCTCTCGACGTTGACCGCGTCGCCCGGCCCTTTTTGTCCGAGCGTGGTCAGCCTGAGCGTATGCGGGATCAGCGCGACGCTGAAGCGCCGGCCGGCGATCGCGAAGACGGTCAGGCTCACGCCGTCGATCGCGACGGATCCCTTTTCGACCAGGTAGCGCGCCTGGGCGGGCGCGACTTCGAATGTGTAGAGCTTCGAATCGCCCTCGGGAGCGATCGAAACTATCTTGCCGACGCCGTCGACGTGGCCCGACACCAGGTGCCCGCCGAGCAATTTATCCAGCGTGAGGCAACGCTCGAGGTTGACGCGGTCGCCGACGGCCAGCCCACCCAGCGTCGTGCGTCGGAGCGTCTCGGCCGACACGTCCATCGCGATCGTTCCGCGCCGGTTGCCGCGCTGCTTGCGGACCACGGTCAGGCATGCGCCGTTGACCGCGACTGAATCGCCGATCGAGATTCGGCCAAGCGGGAGCGTGGTGCCGAAACTCAGCAGCGCGCCTTTGTTGGTGCGCTTTATTCCCGCAACCGTGCCGAGGTCTTCGATAATGCCTGTGAACAAGTTTGTCTGTCCGTGATGCCCTTCAGGCGGGCGAGGAAAAACCCAGAAAAATCCTACTTTTTATCCCGCGCTTCCGCAACTGACTATTTTTTCGCCCCGGCGGCGCATCCGATCGAGGCGATGCGTGCCCGGATCCCTCCGGCGGTTGCGGCGCGCAGCGCGGCGGGCCGATAATCCCGCGCGGAGCGTATGAAGATGGGATTCAAGGAAGAGTCGGAAAAACTTCTGAGCGGCGAACTTTCGATCCGCGAGCACCATCCGTTGATCCCGACCGGCGAGGCGGAGGAGGTTGCGGCGGGCGTGATGTTCTGGCGCTGGTTCGCGAATATGGCCGCAGTCAAGACCGAGGACGGACTCGTGCTGATCGATACCGGCAGTCATTTCAATCAGGCCGAGACGGTGGCGATGGTGCGGCGATGGTCGTCCGACCGGGTCAACACCGCGATTTACACGCACGGCCACGTCGATCACGCGGGCGGGATGACCGGGTTCGCGGCCGAGGCTCAGCAGAGCCGCCGCGCGCGCCCACGCGTGGTCGGCCATCGCGCGACCGCGGCGCGTTTCGACCGCTACAAACGCACTGCCGGCTACAACAGCATCATCAACTCGCGGCAGTTCGGCGCTCGCGCGCCATGGCCCGAAGAATTCGTCTATCCCGATACCTACTTCGATCATCAGTTCAACGTGGCGGCCGGAACCTGGCGTTTCGAGTGCCATCATGCGCGCGGCGAGACTGACGACCATTGCTGGGTCTTCATCCCCGGCCGCAAGGTGCTGCTCACCGGCGACTTTATCATCTGGGCGGCGCCCAACGCGGGCAATCCGCAAAAAGCGCAGCGCTACGCGCGCGAATGGGCCGAGGCGCTGCGCGCGATGGCCAAGACGGGGGCGGAGGTGATGCTGCCCGGCCACGGGATTCCCGTGTTCGGCTCGATCCGCATCCGCCAGGTGCTGAACGACACCGCCGAGTACTTGCAGAGCCTCTACGACCAGACGTTAAAGATGATGAACGAGGGCGCGACGCTCGACGACATCGCGCAGGGCGTCAAGCCGCCGGCGGCGCTCGCCGAGAAGCCCTACCTGCAGCCGGTTTACGACGAGCCGGAGTTCATCGTGCGCAACGTCTGCCGGCTGGAGGGCGGATGGTATGACGGCATCGCGTCGCATCTCAAACCCGCACCGCATTGCGCGCAGGCGGCCGAAATAGCCGCGATGGCGGGCGGCGCCGACGTGCTGCTCGGCCGCGCGCTGCAGAGGCTGTCGGACGGCGAGCTCGCGCTCGCGGCGCATCTTATCGACTGGGCGGTGGCCGCGGCGCCGGAGAATCGCGCGGCGCACGAGGCTCGGATGCGCATCTACGCGGCGCGCGCGGCGGAATCGGTTTCGACCATGGCGCACGGGATTTTCCGCGCCGCGGCGATCGAATCGGCGGCCAGGGCCGGCGTTCCGCCGCCGGAGGATCCGCGCAAGATCTGAGCGTCGTCGTTCATCGCGATTCGCCGTTATCGCCGGATTCGTCGTCGCGACGGGATCCGGCTTCGTAGCGCGGACTGCCGTCAAGCGTATATTTGTGGCCGCGGATCGCGGCGACGACCATGCGCCATCCGGAGGGGATCTCGAGGGCGGCGGTTTCGCCGTGCGATTGCGGTTGGATGATCTCCTTGCGGCCCATGTGCCACTGCACCAGGAGCATCTGATGCGCGATTTGGCGGCCGGTTACGCGGTCGATCGCAAAGTCGCCGAAGAGCGTGCTGGTGCGCATCTCGCCGATCGCCTCGCGCAGCCTGTGCTGATCGAGAGAATCACACTTCCGTACCGCCGCGGCGCCGACCAGCCCGGCGGCGTACGCCTGCGCGGCGGTATAGTCGCAGTCGGGAAAGCCGCTTTTGCGCATCCGGCGCGCGAAATCGTTCGGCGGCGGCCCGAGTTCCGGCGCGATCCGCGCGTGCGCCTCCCATTGGCTGGGGCCGACAATACCCTCGGCGGCTTCGCCCAGCTCCGCGCCGAAGCCATGCACGCCGGCGGCGACGCAGGCGAGCACGGGGAGATTGGGATTGGCGGCGACCACCGCGCGCACCAGGGCGACGTCCTGGGCGAAGTTGCCGGCGGCGGCGAGCGCGTTGATCCGGTTGCGCCCAAGCGCCGGCAGCAATCGCGCGAGCGCCTCGTCGCGGGCGAAATCGCCGCGGTACTTCACGCGCACACGCACTCCGTGCCAGCGCGCGGGCCGCTCATGGCAGGCGCGTTCGAGGCCGGCGCCGACGTCGCTCGCGAAAGGCGTCGCCGCGGTGACGATCGCAAGGCGCTTGCGCCAGAACTTGAGTTCGGCCAGCAGCCGCGCGAACGGGACGAAATAATCGCTCGCCGGAGTAAGCACGCCGACCAGCATCCGCATGCCTTGCGTATAGAGGCCGTCATCAGCGCCCCCGTGATTGAGCATCATCATTCCGGCCGCTTCGGCAATCGGCGCGGCCACGCGCGCGAGGCGGCTCGAATACGGGCCGAGCAACAGATGAACGCGCTCGGCGCCGCAGAGCGCATGATAGATTTCCGCGCAGCGCCGGGCGTCGCTCCGATCGTCAAGGCATCGAAGCTCGAGTTCGTGCGTGCGGCCGCAGACGTTCACGCCCCCGGCGGAGTTGAGATCGTCGACGAATAGTTTGACCGCGGCCTCGGCCTGACGGCCCATCGCGGCGTAGGCACCGCTCAGCGAGAGCGAAAGACCGAGAAGTAGCCGCTCGGGCATCGTGAGCCGTGCGCGCGCTCAGGGTGCGATCTCGGCGATTCCGCCCCGGATCACCGCCATCCCCTCGGGGTTGTAGGTTTCGAACGCGTACGCGGTGTGACCCCCGTGCTCGCCAGCGGCCCAAACTCTCGTTGTGATCGATTGTCCGGGAAGAACCGGGCGGCTGAACTGTACGCGCAGGCGCTTTAGGCGCACCGGATCGCCGGCGCAAAGGCCATCGATCACGACCTTGGAGGTGAACGCCATCGTGCATAGCCCGTGCACGACAATCCCCGGCAGGCCCGCCATCTTGGCGACGTTTTCATCGACGTGGATCGGATTGAGATCGCCCGAAGCCTCGGCATAGCGGAAGGTCTGGTCGCGATCGATCGTCTGCTCGACGCTGAGAATCGGATCGCCCGACGGAGCGGCCGGCCGCTCCGCGCGCCCCGCGGCGCTTCGATCCCGGCGGGCGGCGCGGATCAAAATCCCGAAGAGCGTATGCAGCACCGGGTCGCCCGCGCGATTGCGCGAGTCGAGCTCGAGCGTCATCGCCTCTCCGCCGGGGCGCGCCTCGATCGAGGCGACGCGGGCGACGGTGGTGATCTCGTCGCCGGGGCGAAGCGGAGCGATGAATTCCATATCCTGCTCGGCGTGCAGCAGGCGCAGCAGGTCCGCGCCGAGGGCGGGATCGCCGACTGCGCCGACCACCGACATCCACGCGACCACCACACCGTACATCGGCGGCGCGACGATACCGCCCGCGGCGGAAGGATCGAAGTAGCGCCGGTTGTCGTCGTTGTACGCGCGGGCGTATTTCTGCAGCGCTTCGAGCGTGACCGTCGAAGTGAGCGGCGGATATTTGCGGCCGATAAATTCCCTGTTAAGCGGCATCGAAATGACCGGGTTCGTGTTCCTGGGATCGCGTTTCAAATAATTCCGGCGGGCGCCGCGGCGCGCGAGTTCCTCAGGCGAGCTCGCGGCCGCCGATAAACACCGCCTTCAACTCTAGCCGGGGGCCGAGCACGAGCAAATCGGAAATCGCGCCGGCTTCGATTTTGCCGCGGTTGCCGAGACCCAGCACGCGCGCGGGATTCGCCGCGGCCATCAGCGCCGCCTCGCCGACGCTCGCACCGGCGCGCTCGACCATCACGCGCACCGCCTCGAGCATCGAGATGACGCTTCCCGCAAGCCGCCCGTCCGGCATCCGCGCCGCGCCGCCCGCGGCGGCCGCGCGCGCGAGCGGCGCCGTGCGTCGTGCCGCGCGCGTCGCGACGCGGTCGGTCGCGAGGCAGATTCCGCCCGCGCCGCGCGCGAGCAGGAGCAGACGCAGCATCGCCGGATGCACGTGGACGCCGTCGGCGATCACGGCGGCGCACGCGCGCGACGGCAGCATCGCGGCCGCCGCCGCCGTGGGCCTTCGATGATCCAGCGGGGCCATCGCATTGAACGTATGCGTGAACATCCGCGCACCGGCGCCGACCGCGGCCTCGGCCTGCTCGAGCGAAGCGTCGGTATGGCCGATCGACACTGCGATCCCGCGCGCGCTAAGGCGCGCAATCGCGTCGAGCGCGCCGTCAAGTTCCGGCGCGAGGGTTATCATCCGCAGCGCGGGCAGCGACGCGACGCGCTCGAGCGCGTCGCCGCGAGGTTCGAGGTTGTGCGCCGGATGGGCCCCGCGCCGCGCCGCCGCTATGAATGGCCCTTCGAGATGCATCCCGAGAATGCTGCCGGAAATTTCGGCCGCGGCGACCATCGCCTCGGCGATAGCGGCCGCGACCGTCTCGATTCGCGCAAGCGGCGCGGTTATCGCGGTCGGCAGCCACGCGGTCGTACCCTCGCGCGCGAGCGCGGCGGAAAGCTCGCCAAGCTCTCCGGGCGATGCGCTCATCACGTCCACCGCTTCGCGGCCGTTTACCTGGAGGTCGATGAAGCCCGGCAGGATGTAGTCGGATACGCCGCGATCGGAAACGTCGGCGCCGCCGCCGGCTTCGACCGTTTCGATCGTCGCGGTGAAGCGGACGCTGCCGGCCGCGGTCGAGCCGTCGGCTCGTGCGATCAGGCCGCGCAACCGTTTCATGGCGACGGCCGCGGCGGCTCAGTTAGCGTTGAAGCGCTCCTTTAGCAGGCGCGAGAACCGCGGCAGATAGATGAGGTCGAAAGTCGCCTCCTTGCCCGGAAACATCGCGACCGCGGCGCCTTTGAGCCCGCGGACGTGCTCCCAGGCTTCGTCGAGTGTGATCGAGTCGTCCTGCGCGATGGTCGCGAAGACGAGATCAACCAGGAACCGCAGCCTGCGGATGAGCAGATCTTCGTGAGCGATAAGGGCGGCGCGATCGTTTTCGGCCATGGCGGCTACTCTGGGGTCAGGAAGCGGACGGTCGCTGCCGCCCGTCATGGTTCAAGGGTTCCATCCAGAATATAGCATCAGCGCGTGCATTTCGATCGCCCGCGGCCGCTGCGTCATCGCGCCTCGATTTCGCTCATTGCTTGTCTTGGGGCACAGGGGATGCCAACCTCATTGGCGCGATGGCGCAAGCGCGGCTCCGTTCGAGCTTCATTTATCTCGCCAATGCGGTCAACGACCTGCGCGGCTCCTGGGCTGTCGTCGCCGTGGTACTGGCGCCGCTGGTGGTGGCTTCCGCACTCTGCCTGCTGCCCGACGCGCTCAACATCCAGTACTCGCTGGTGCAGACTTTCGAGCCCGGCGTGACCAGCGTGGAGTTCGTCAAACCGGCTCAGACTCCGTTCGCGCCGGTCGCGCGCACCGCGCCCAAGCCACCCTTTCCGCCATGGATGACGACCATCCTGCACCTGGTTGACGGCTTTATCACGGTAGTCGGCGTCAACCTTATCGTGCTCTGCGCGCTCAGGCGGATCCGCGCCGGGCAGCGGATGGCGCGTCCGATCGATGAAGGAATCGAAGTTTACCGCGAGGCGGCGCGCCTGCTCGGGCCGTTCGTGCTGGTGAGCGTGCTGCAGGTGCTGGCGATGGCGGTAGGTGCCGTGCTGCTGGTGCTGCCGGGAATTCTGGCTTACGTGTGGCTTTATTTTTCGCAGTATGCGCTGATTTTCGACGGACGCCGCGGATGGTCGGCGCTGCTCTACAGCCGCGAACTGACGCGGGGCGGCTTCTTTCGCGTTGCGCTGAGAATCGTGGTCTTTCTCGCGGTATGGTCGGGCTTCAATTCGTGGGCGGGCGGGACTTTCTTTGCGGTCAGTCTGCTTGCCGGATGGGTGGGGCTGATCACGGGCGCGCTGTGGGCATCGATTTTCCTGGTCGACCTGCTGGCAGTGGCCGTGCTCTATACGACGCTCGCTTTTCTGCTCGCCGCGGGCCTGCGCCTGTACGAGGACCTGCGTGCGGTTGCGGCTGAGCAGATAGCGCTCGGCGAGGTTCAGCCGCTCCCGCCGACCGCGCCGCTGCCTTCGGTCAGCGCCTAGGCCGTGCCGCCCAGCGCGGCGGCGAGGCGCCCGAGCGCGCGAATTGCCACCTGCAGCACCGGCAATTCGAGCGCCGGCAGCGTACGCAGTTCGGTCATCACCTCGGTCATCGCGTCGAACGGATGCTCGTGCCCGTTGCGCAGCGCGCGCACCGCTTGCGCAGGTGGGGCGTCGCTTCGGAGCAGCACCGCTCGGCAAAGCGCCAGGCGCGCGCTGCGCAGATCGCCGGCAAGCTCTTCGGCCGCGCGCCGCTCCCATCGATCGTCGGCGCCGATCGCCTCGAGCGCGCGCTCGAGGGTCGCGAATTCGATGATACCGCTTAGCGCAAAGTAGGCCCGCGCGCAGTCGGCCGGCGCGCCGCGGCGGGCGAAGCTCAAACTCAATACGTTGAGCAGATGATCGGCGAAGCCCAGGCGGGCGAGCCGCAGCGCGAGCTGTTCGGTGTGCACGGTCGCGCGCAATTCGCGGTAACTGCGCTCGAAACGCTCCCGCTCATCGTCGGCCAGCATGCTCTCGAATTCCCCGCACAGGCTCTGGAAGCCGGGTTTGTAATGCGCGATCGCGTCGCCGAGCGATACGCTGGGGTCGAGCCCCGCGATCGCCCATCCGCAGGCCCGCTCGCCCGCGTCCGCAAGCGCCATCAGCCCGGCCAGCTCCGCCTGCGCGTCCAGGCCGCCGCCGGCGCGCAGCACCTCGGCCTGATCCACCAGGTCGAGCACGCCCTCGGCGAAGATCCATCCGCGGACGGTTTGCTCGGTCCGCGCGCCGTGGCTCTGCGCGAGGCGGAAGACGAAACTCGCGCCCATCAGGTCAACCAGCTCGTTGACGAGGCGAGTGACGATGAGCTCGCGGCGCAGGCCGTGGCGCGGAATTTCGAGCGCGAAGTCGCGCGCTATCGAAGCGGGAAAATAGGGCAGCAGGAAGCGCGCGGTCAGATAGGAATCCTCGAGCAGCGCGCACGTCTCGAGCTGGGTGAACAGATCGATCTTGGTGTAGGCGCTCAGCACCGCGAGCTCCGGGCGGGTCAGGCCGGCGAAGCGGCCGCGCCGGTCGCGCAGCTCCTCGTGGTTCGGTAGCGCGGCTTCGTAGCGATGGAGTGCGCCGCGCTGCTCGATCGCGCTCAAATGATCGCGGAACTCCCGCGCCCTGGTGCGGCTGCGCAGCTGCTCGAGACTCAGCAGCACCACCTGGTCGCGATTGTCGCGCAGCACTGCCGCGGCGACCTCGGCGGCGACGCCCAGCAGCGCGCGGTTTCGTCGATCCAGATCGACGCGCCCTTCGGTAAGCGCCGGCTGGAGCAGAATTTTCAGATTCACCTCGTGGTCCGAAGTATCGACCCCGGCCGAGTTGTCGATCGCGTCGTTGTTGATCCTTCCGCCCGCCATCGCGTACTCGATGCGCGCGCGCTGGGTGAAGCCGAGGTTGCCGCCTTCGGCCACCGCTTTGACTCGTAGCTCGTGTGCGGCAATACGGCAGGCGTCGTTGGCGTGGTCGCCGACTTCGGCGTCGCGTTCATCGGTCGCGCGCACGTACGTGCCGACGCCGCCGTTGTAGAGCAGGATCGCATCGGCGCGCAGGATGGCCTGGATGAGGCTGTCGCCGTCGAGCACCTCGGCAGTGCAGGAGAGCGCGCGGCGGGCCTGCGGGCTGAGCGCGATGCTCTTGGCGCCGCGGCGAAAGACGCCGCCGCCCGGACTGATCAGCGCCGGGTTGTAATCCGACCATTGCGAGGAGGGCAGTTCGAACAGCCGCCTGCGTTCGGCGAAGCTTTTCTTAGGGTCGGGATCGGGATCGATGAAGATATGGCGATGGTCGAACGCGGCGACGAGCTTGACGTTGTCCGACTGCAAGAGTCCGTTGCCGAAAACGTCGCCCGACATGTCGCCGATTCCGACCATCGTGATCGGCGCGCTGTGCGCGAGGTCGATGCCCATCTGGCGCAGATGCCAGCGCACCGACTCCCACGCGCCGCCCGCAGTGATGCCGAGCGCCTTGTGATCGTAGCCGCAGCGGCCGCCCGAGGCGAAGGCGTCGCCCAGCCAGAAGTCGTGTTCGGCCGCGATCGCGTTGGCCAGATCGGAAAACGCGGCGGTGCCCTTGTCCGCCGCCACCACCAGGTAGGGGCCGTCCTCGTCGAGCACTTTGACCATGGCCGGACGCACGCGTTTGCCGCCGGCGACGTTATCGGTCAATTCGATCATCGCGCGGATCAGCGTCTTGTACGCGTCGACCACGTCCTCGCGCGTGACGCCGCGGCCGGCTCGCGGCTTGACGATAAAGCCGCCCTTCGCTCCCGTCGGCACGATGATCGCGTTTTTGACCGTTTGGGTTTTCATCAGGTCGAGGATTTCGGTGCGGAAGTCCTCGGGTCGGTCGCTGTAGCGGATGCCGCCGCGCGCGATGCGCCCGGCGCGCAGATGGCATCCCTGCATGGTCGGACTGTCGACGTGGATTTCATAGAGCGGCGGCGTGTCGGGCAGATTGGGGATGCGCGCGCTCTCGAACTTGAGCGTGATGTAAGGCGCGGGCGGTTCGCGAAAATAGTTGGTCCGCACCGTCGCCTCGACCATCCCGAGCAGCGCCCGCGCCAGGCGATCGTCGGCGATGTTGTCGATCACGCCGAGCGCTTCCAGGTAAGCCGCCCGCAATCCGGCGTAATGCGCGTTGCCGCTGCCAGGTCCCGCGGGATCCATCCGCAGCCGGAATATCTCGACCAGCATCCGCGCGAGCTTCGGATTCATCAGCAGCACGCGGCGCAGCGCCGGGAGCGCGGGCGCAAGCCGCATCTGGAACGCCGCGGCGACGTACGCGCGGAGCAGCGCGATTTCACGCCAGGCAAGCCCGGCGTCGAGCACCAGGGCATTGAGGGGGCCGTCCTCGGCCCGACCGCTGCGCACGGCGGCGAGCGCCTCGGCCACCATCGCTGCCCCGCTCGTGCGCTCAAGCGGCGCGCCGCGGCTGTCCTGTGCGCGAAACGACTGGACGAAAGCCCGCAAGCCGGCGTCCGGAGAATCGATCTTGAGCTCGTCGGCCTCTTCCGAGATCACGACGATGCCGAAGTTCGAGAGCATCGGCATCACGTCGCTCAAGCGCAGCGACTCGCCGACTTCAAACATCCTGAGCTCGCTCGCCGCCGGCGCCGCGCCGCCGCCCTGGCGCACCAGCTCGACGCTGAAGCTGCGGCCGCCCTCGAGCAGGTCTTCGATACGCTCGATATCGCCCGCGGCGCGCGCGGCGGTGGTGCCGGCCCTGTAATGCGCGCTGAACGCGCCGAGCCATCGCTGCGCGAGCACCGGACCGCGGCGCAGGCCGAAGCGTTCGACCAGCTCCTCGCGCAGACGATCCTCCCACGTGCGCGCCAGTTGCGAGGCCTCGGTCTCCATCGCGCGCAACTGCGCCGCCGACGGCGAAGGCGCGTCGAAGCAGAAATGCATCCGCGCCTGATAGCCCTCGCCCATCGCGAGGTAGTAGTAGACCAGCTCGCCGCCCAGGATGCGGCCGAACGCGGCCTGGATCTGCTTGCGCACTTCGGCCGAGAAGCTTTCGCGCGGCAACACGACCAGCGCGACGACGTCGCCGCGCACAGGGTCGTAGTGCGTGCTCACCCGGACCGCGGCCTCGTCCTTGTGATCGAGGATGAGATGGAGCTGCGCGCGCAGTTCGGCGACCGGCGCGCGGAACAGCTCCTCTTTGGGAAAGCTGTTGAAGGCCGCCACCAGCTCCTTGTAGTTGTGCGAGCCCGGAGCGGCGTGCTCGGCCTCGATCACCTCGCGTAGTTTGGCCCGCAGCAGCGGGATGTGCTGCGCCTCCTCGGAGTAGGCCTTGGAAGTGAAGAGCCCGACGAAGCGGTCGAAGCCGGTTATCTCGCCGCCGGGGCCGGTGCGCCGGATCGTGACGTCGTCCATCAGGCCGCGCCGATGGACCTGCGACATCGTATGGGTCTTGCCCATGATCAGCGCCGGGCCCTCGAACAGCATCTTGCGATGGTCGGGCTTGAGCTCCTTGAGATCGACCGGCTGCGCGTAACGCGAGCGGCCCGCATCGCGCAGCAGGCCGAGCGCGGAGTGGGGCGACTCGAAATCGACCGCGAGCGCGCGGCTGCCGTTTTCCTTGCGGATCCGATAGCGCCGATAGCCGAGAAAAACGAAGCCGCCGCCGACCAGCCATCGCAACAGGTCGCGCAGCTCGACCAGCTCGCGCTGCGCCGCGGTCTCCTCGCAGATTTCCAGCGCCCGCGCGGTCATCGCTTCGAAATCGCCGGTCGCCTCGCGAACCTGCTCGAGCACTTGCTTGAGGCCTGCGGCGATCTGCGCGGCGTCGTGCGCCACGCCGCCGAGGCGCAGTTCAAGATGGACGAAGGACTCGGGCCTCTCGGCCGCGCGCTTGCCTTCGAGCGAGACCAGGCGGCCGCCGCTGTCTCGGGCCACGGAGAGCACCGGATGCATCAGCAGGCCGGCGCCGAGGCCGAGGTGATGAAAGTATTCGAGCGTGCTGTCGATGATGAACGGGCAGTCCTCCATCGCCGTTTCGGCAAAGCCGCCGGCGCCGTCGCTGCGCGGCTCGATCACGACGCGGACCTTGATCCGCTCGGCGCGGAGCGAGAAAAACTCGAAGGCCTGGGCGGTGATCTGCGCGCGGCGTTCGGCTGAGATTGGCGCCGCGGCGGCGGCAGAGAGTCCACCGAACAGATGCTCCGTGAAAATATCAAGCCATCGCGCGCTCTCGCGCGCGGCATCCGGGACGGTCGTAGAGTTTTGTGCTTCGCTGGCCAACGCTGTCACCTGGAAATCCGAATCGCAGGGATGCGGGACGGACCCGTGCGGAAATTATAGGTCGGCTGCGGCGCGCACGGCTATACCGCCGGACATCGCGTCGGCGATGGGATAAGATCGAACCGCATCAGCGCATACGCTCTTTCAATGGCAGAGGTCGAGATAACCGCGATGACATTCGGGCCGTTCGGAGTCGGACGGCTCGACGGCAGAGCCGTGATGGTGCCCAACGCGGCGCCGGGCGACCTGCTCGAGGTCACGGTTACCGAGCAGCGCGCGGGGCATCTGGTCGCGCGCGTCGAGCGCGTGCTCAAGGCGAGCGCCGCGCGCCGCACGCCGCCCTGTTCCTACCTGCCGCGATGCGGCGGATGCGATTGGCAGCAAATCGCTTATCCGGAGCAGGTGCGATTCAAGGCGGAGGTCGTTGCGGCGGCGCTCAATCGCGCGCTCGGCCTCCAATTCGATCCCGCGGCTCTGATCGAGCCGGCCCCGGCCGAGTTCGGTTACCGCGCCCGTATCAGGTTCCAGGCCGCGCGCGGCGGACGGCTGGGATTTTATGAATCGGGCAGCCGCCGCCTGGTCGAAGTCGACCGCTGCATCGTGGCGGCGCAGGAAATCCGGATGCCGCGCGAGTTCGCCGCGGCGATCGAATGCGAAGAGATCGAGGTTGTCGCCGATCGCGGCCGTGAAGTGCTGGTAGCGCATCTGGCGCGGCCGCCCGGCCCGGCCGTGCTCGAGCGGGCGCGGCGGCTGGTCGCAGGCGACGCGCGAATTGCGGGCGCGGTGCTGCGCTCGGGCCGCGTGCGCGAGGTGGTTGGCGAAGCCTCGATCGCGGTCGCGCTCGAGCCGGGACTCGAACTCGAGGTCGAGGCCGACCTTTTCAGCCAGATCAATCGCGCGCAGAACCTGAAGCTGGTCGCCGCGGTGATGGAGATGGCGGTGGCGGGAACGGGCGCTCGAGTGCTCGATCTGTTTTGCGGCGCCGGCAACTTCAGCCTGCCCGCGGCGCGGCGCGGCGCGGAAGTGATGGGCGTCGACGCCGAGGCGCTGGCGGTGGCCGCGGCGGCGCGCAATGCGAAGCGTCTGGGGTTCGAGCGGGCGGAGTTCGCCGCGATGGCGGCGGCGGAGTTGGCGCAGTTTCTGCTCCGCGCGCGCTACCGGCCCGACGTGGTGATCATGGATCCCCCGCGTAGCGGCGCGCGCGACCTGATCGAGCCGTTGATGCGGATGCGCGCGGCGCGGGTGATCTACGTTTCGTGCGACGTGGCGACGCTTGCGCGCGACTTGCGCGCGCTTTGCGCCGACGGGTACCGGATCGCGGCGCTGCGCGCGTTCGATTTTTTTCCGAACACGCATCACGTCGAGGTCGTTGCCCATGCGGTATTGACTTCGGCGCCGACCCGTTCCTAATGTGGATTGTCGACCCGGCCCTTTTTTCCCACCCGGCAGAGGGCCAACAAAGCGATGCCGAAGCAGGAAAAGGAAAAGCCGCCGCGCCCGAAGATTACGATTATTCCGGGCCGCGGCGTCGCTCAAACCATCAACTATCTGCTCGAGGATCGCGACGAGCTCGAATGGATTATCGCGGTCGGGCGTACCAAGAACGGCGAGCTGTTCTTTTACGATACCGGCGGCGACATCGTCGAAGACCTCGGGACCCTGGAATATCTGAAGGCGCGCATCGTGCGCGCGCATTTCGGCGACGAATACGAATGAGCGCGGCGCGTGTCTCGCGCCGCCGCCTGATCATCCCGTTTTGCCGACAGTCTTAACTTCCGGGTCTGAGCCGGTCTTGTGCAACAGCTTTAGCTCGAGATCGATCCGGTGAACGCGAAGATGGAGCCGCGCAGCCGAGTGTTCCGATGCGGCGCGGGTGCCCGCGGGGCTAAGAGGAACCGATTCGGCAGGACGCGGTGAACCCGGCGCGAGGGAACTAATCCGGAGTGATCGCGTTCGGGTACTTTTTGTAGATCTTCTCGGCGGCCGTGAAATCGCTCATCGCCGCATCGTAGTCGCCCTTGAAGTAGGCGCGCTGGCCGTCGAGAAACAGTTCCTGCATATGCTGCGCGCTGGCGCCCGAGATCTTGGCGCGCCAGACGTCGCGCGACACCTTGGTCATCGTGTTGAAAACATCTTCTCTGCGGAATTTGTGCGTCGCGGGCGGCGGAGCGGTTGGCGCGGCGGTGGTTTCCGCCTGCGCGAGCGCGGGGACCGAATACGCACCGGTAACGCAGGCTCCTGCCATGACACCCAAGAGCGCTAACTTCCAGGATTTCATCCCGTAGATCCTCCCCGGTTCAGGCGGCAGATTTTTTCGGATGCCATTATCCAAAAAGCCCTGATCCGGCGCAACTCGATCCGGCGCAACTACCGAATAATAAAGGATGCGGGCGCGATTAAGGCCCGCGAGCACGTGAGCGGCCAGTGCGCGGCGCGGCTAGTCCTCGAAGTCCTAATCCTGGATATCCTGCTCGGGCGGACGCGCATAGATAAGGCCGCCGTCGATCTCGAGCGGTACGCGATATAGGAATTTTCCGCAGGCACTCGGCGGGCCCGCGATACATTCGCCGCTCGCCGGCTCGAAGTAGGCGTTGTGCGTCTGGCACATCAGGTACCGCCCCTGCCCGGCAAAGAACTGGTTGTCGATCCAGTCCATCGCCATCGGCACGTGGCGGCAGCGGTTGACGTAGGCGTGAAAATCGCCGCGGAAATTAATCAGGAAACATTCCTCATCCGCGCCCCGCACGGGCAGCATGAATTTCATCGACTCGCCGGGCTTAAGCGCATCCGCCCGGCATACGCGGAAGCGGACCGCGCCGCGTTTCGCGACGCGGCGCGCGCGGGCGCCTCCCGTGCCTTTGAGGCTCCGGCCCCGGCTATTGCCGTGCGTCATCGCTCGCGTCCGATCCCGATCCAGGTGTTTGCGGCCTTTCCATCGGCAGATGCGCCGATCATTATATAGTCTTAACCGAGCCGCGCCGCTCGCCGCGGAGCATCAAGGCCGATGGACAAGCCGATAATTCGCCCGGTCGAAGCCTTTCCGATGGAACAACAGGACCAGACGCTGATCTGTCTGCGCGATCCGTCAGGCCTTGCGCCGGAGCCGATCATGTTGGGGATGGGCGCCTATTTCCTGGTGACGCTGTTCGACGGGACCAACTCGACGCTCGATTTGCAGGCCGCGTTCAGCCGCCGCTTCGGCGAGATCATCCCGTCCGAGAAGATCGGCGAGCTCATCGCCACGCTCGACCGCGCCGGTTTTCTCGATTCGCCGGTCTTCGCGGAGCGGATGGGTGCGATGCGCGAGGAGTTCGGGCAAAGCCCGTCGCGGGCGCCGGCGTTCGCAGGGCTATGCTATGAAACCGAGGCCTCGCGGCTGCGCGCCGAGATCGAGTCGTTCTTCGAACGTCCGCATGCGCCCGGCCGCGACGCGCTTGCGCCGGCGGCGGCGTCGCCTTCGTCCACGGTGCAGGCCGCATCACTCGCCGGCCTCATCGCGCCGCATATCGATCCGCGCCGGGGCGCCGCGGCTTACGCATGGGCTTATAACGAGCTTCGCCGGTGCGAGCGCCCGGAGCTGATCGTCATCCTGGGTACTTCGCACTACGGCGCGGGACCCGAGTTGTTCAGCGCCACGCGCAAGGATTACGTCACTCCGCTCGGTGCGGTGCCGACCGATCGCGCCTTTGTAGAGCGGCTGGCGGCGCGCTACGCGGGTTCGCGCGGCGGCGATCTCTTCGCCGACGAGATGCTCCATCGCAACGAACACTCGATCGAGTTCCAGGCGCTCTTTCTGGCCTGGGCGCTGGGGGTGCGCGGCTACCAGGTCGCGCCGATCCTGGTCAGCTCGTTCCATCGGATGGTTGGCGCGAACGAGCGTCCTGCGGGCGCGGCGCGAGTCGCCCGCTTTCTCGACGCGCTGCGCGAGGAGCTTGCGGCCGAGCGCCGCCGGGTGCTGATTCTGGCCGGTGTCGATTTTGCCCACGTCGGGCGCAAGTTCGGCGATCCCTTCGGCCTCGACGACGGCGTGGCCGAGCGCGTGCGGCGCGAGGACCTTGCGCTCATCGAAACCATCAAGGGGGGCGATCCCGGCGCCTTCTTCGCCGACATCGCGCGTGACGGCGATCAGCGCAAGATTTGCGGCCTCGCGCCGATGTACACGCAGCTCGAACTGCTGAGCGGCCGGCGCGCGCGCCTGCTCCACTACGACATCGCGCTCGAGCCGCAGACCGATTCGCTGGTCTCCTTCGCCAGCCTCGCCATCGACTGAGCGCTATTGGTGCGCTTTGAGGAAGGCGCGGACGCGCGCGACGGCCGCCGGCGTCGCGTCGGGCGTCTTCCACTTCGCGATGAGTTCGCAGTCGGGCGCCAGGCGCGCGAGCTCCTCGGAGATCGGCGCCGGATGATAGAGATCGTCGCCCGCCAGGATCAGCATCGGCGTGCGGCAGCCGCGTACGAACTCGCGTGACACCGAGAAGACGAAGTCGCCGTCGTACATCCGTGCGCGGAAGGAATCGAACGCGGCCCGGCTTAGCTCCGGGCGTTCCTTCCTCAGATCGCCTGCCCATCCGTCGAACATCTCGTAAAACGCCGGGCGGTTGTCGCTGAGGCCGATCGGGTTTTGCAGCACGGCGGCGCCAACGCGCTCGGGTGCGAGCCGGGTAAGGCCCAGGCAATATGAGGAGCCGATACATCCCCCGAGAAGGTGGGCGCGGCGCACTCCGAGATGGTCGAGCAGGGCGAGATGGTCGGCGGCATAGGTCTCCCATCCATCGGCCGCGCCGACGGGCGCACGCGAGCGGCCGGCGTTGCGCTGGTCCATCGCGATCACGCGGAAGTCCTGCGCCAGCTCGGCGGTCGGATCGAAGGGGCTGCGGTGCCAGAAGTCGATGCTCGAGCGCATCCCGCCAGGTGCGAACAGCAGCAGCGGATACCCCGATCCGTATTCCTCGTAGTAGAGCGAAACGTTCGCACGTTCGAAAAGCGGCATGATTTCACCTCCCGTTGAGCTGGAATGGCTCCCCCAGGGACGAAGCCAAGATAGCCCCGGGTCTTTGTCCTCGATAGCAGAAGGTATAGCAGCCGCAATCGCGGATCGGAGACGCGGCCGTCAATTCCGCGCCGAGGCCGTTCCATCGCTTGGGTCGTTAACTCGATACCTCGCTAAGCATCACGCTTAGATTGCTAAATATTGGCACAGAGATGCATGACTTAGCTCTATTGGCCGTCTCTGTTTTGCTTCGTCAATTTAACATCAATCAAGTTGATCGGTTCGCATAGACATTCTAATTTTGAAGGCACACTCTACTTTGTGTCTTCTTGGTTCGGCCCTTGGACAACGTAGAGCATCCATCCTCTGAATTTACCAGCCGCGAATGCGACGTGATGGCGCAGGTCGCGCGCCGCCTGCTTCCCAATCTCGAAAGGACCGCGGAGCGATGGGCCGAAAGCATTCAACTCAGCGCGCCTTCCGACAAGATCCCGCGGATGCGCCAGACGTTGCGCGGGATGACGGTTCCTTTTCTGCACGCGTTCTTCGAGCGATTGGCCGAGCGCGATCCGAAGGGTGCGCTCGCCGCTCATGAGAGATTCATCGAAAACGTAGTCCGCAGCCAGCTCGACGAACCCGAACGCCAGCGCGCCACGATCGAGGCGCTATTCGCTTCCGCCCACGCGGTGCGCGGCCTGCTGGTGCAGGAGATCGGCCGCAGCCTGGAAGGCGACGAGGGGCAAATCGGCGCGCTACTGCCGTTCAACCGGCTATGGAGCGAAGCGATCGAATCGATCGGCCGCGTCTACGTTCGGCTGCGCGAAGACCGTCTGCGCCATTTGTATGAGGATGCGCGGCGAACCGCCGAGAAGCTGCGCGAGAGCGAAGAACGCTTTCGGCTGATGGCCAAGGAAGCCCGAGAGGCGCGCGACGCGGCGCTCGAGGCATCGCGGATCAAGTCCGCCTTCGTGGCCAACGTGACCCACGAGATCCACACTCCGCTCAACATAATCCTGGGTTACGCGGACCTGATGGCCGAGCGGCTGGCCGAATTCGGCGATGACAGGGCGCGCGACTACGCCGAACCGGTGCGCCGCGCCGGCAAGCGGCTGCTCGGCACCATCGCTTCGATCCTGGAAATCTCCAGGATCGAGGCGGGCGAGTACCGGCTCGATCCGAAGCCGATCGCGCTCGGCGAATTCATCGAAGGGCTGCTCCGCGAGTTCAAAATCCTGGCCGCCAAAAAAGGCCTTTCGCTCGGCGCCGAGATCGCCGAGCCCGGGGCAGTCGTGACTTTCGATGAAGTCTGTCTCTCGAACACGCTGACCAACCTGCTGCAGAACGCGATCAAGTTCACCGAACGCGGAGCGGTGACGCTGCGGCTCTGGCGTGGCGAGGACGCCGCGCTCCGCCTGCAGGTGCGCGATACCGGCGTAGGAATCGACCCCCGCTATCTGCCGCACATCTTCCAGGCTTTCTCGCAGGAAAACCCCGGCCTGACCCGCAAATTCGAGGGCGTTGGCCTGGGGCTCTCGCTGGTCAGAAAATATCTCGAACTCAACGGCGCAGCGATCGCGGTCGCGAGCGAGAAGGACAAGGGCGCCACGTTCACTATCCGGTTTGCACCCGAGGCGGTTCGCAGCGCCTGACAACAACGCATCGATATCGGCGACGAGAGCTTCGACATCGACCAGAGCTTTGAAACCCTGATTCCGGCGCGCCTCGACCGGCTGCCGTGGAGCGAATTCCACTGGCTGCTGGTGATCGGTCTTGGCATCACCTGGGTGCTCGACGGCCTTGAGGTCACGCTGATGGGCGCGATCAGCGCCGTCTTGCAAAGCCCCGAAGTGTTGCACTTCAGCGCGGCGCAGATCGGCGGGATAAGCTCGGCCTACCTCGCAGGCGCGGTCCTCGGCTCGCTGGTCTTCGGCCATCTGACCGATCGGCACGGGCGGCGCGAATTCTTTTTCATAAGTCTCGCCATCTACCTTACCGGCGTCGGGCTGACCGCGTTTTCGTGGAATCTCTGGAGTTTCGCGCTGTTCAGGTTCGTGACCGGCGCCGGCATCGGCGGCGAATACTCGGCGGTCAACTCCGCTATCGACGAGCTTATCCCGGCGCGGTTTCGCGGCCGCGTCGATCTCATGATCAATGGCAGTTTCTGGTTGGGAGCCGCGGCAGGAGCGGCGTCGACGGTGGTCCTGCTGAATCCGCGGATCCTGCCGATCAATCTCGGGTGGCGTCTGGGCTTCGGCGTCGGAGCGATTCTCAGCGCGTGCATTCTCTATCTGCGCCGCTATATCCCGGAAAGTCCGCGATGGATGGTGACTCACGGCCAGCGCGAGGCGGCGGACGCAGCTGTTGCCGAGATCGAGCGGACCGTGGCGAGCGAGACCGGCGCGCGGCTCGAGGATCCGTCGGCCGACGAGGCGCTGCGGCTGCATGAGCGGCGGCACTTCGGCCTGAGCACCGTGCTGTGGCCGATGGTGACGCAGTACCGCTCGCACTCGATGCTAGGCCTTGTGCTGATGGTCGCGCAGGCTTTCATGTACAACGCGATCTTCTTTACCTACGCGCTGGTGCTGACGCGTTACTACGGCGTGTCGCCGCATGCGGCCGGGCTCTACCTGCTGCCGTTTGCGTTGGGGAATTTCCTGGGGCCGGTGACCCTGGGCCATTTCTTCGACACCATCGGCCGCCGGCAGATGATCAGCGCGACCTTCGCGCTCGCGGCTATCCTGCTGATCCTGACCGGATGGCTATTTGCGCGCGGCGACCTGACCGCGACCACCCAGGCGATCCTCTGGTCGGTGATGTTCTTTTTTGCCTCGCCGGCGGCGAGTTCGGCGTATCTCACGGTCAGCGAAATCTTTCCGCTCGAGATGCGCGCGCTGGCGATCGCGATCTTCTACTCCGCCGGAACTGCCGTCGGCGGCGTGGTCGCGCCATGGTTCTTCGGGCGCCTGATAGATTCCCAATCGCGCACCGCGCTCTTGTGGGGCTACCTGGTCGCCGCGGCCCTGATGCTTGCGGCGGCGACGGTCGAGGCCATTTTCGGGATCGCGGCGGAGCGGATGAGCCTCGAGAAAATCGCCGCGCCGCTATCATCGGCGCACTGAGCGCGATTCGATGGATTCGCAGCCGTCACTTGGTCGCGAGGATGAGCGGCGACACGTGCTCGGGCGCCGGCATCGCCGTCACTTTCCTGAAGCCGGCCTCCTTCAGCCATTCGCGATACTCGCGCATCGTGAAGACGTCCCCCGCCGGTGTGTTGATCAGCATGTTGAGGCCGAAAAGCAGCGCTGACGCCGGTCCGCTGCGTTCGTCGTTGGGAACGAACTCGCCGATGAGCAGCATCCCGCCGTCGCCGAGCGCGTCGCAGGCGCGCCTCAGCAGGCGCCTGCCCCAATCGGCGCCCTCGCCATGCACGATATGGCCCAGGATCGCCAGGTCGAACCCTGTTCCGAAATCGAGCTCGCGGAAGTCGCCTTCGAGATAGTCGAAGCGGTCGGCCACGCCCCACCGTTCGGCGTACTGGCGAGCGACCTGTGCGACCACCGGGTAATCGGCCACGGTCACGCGCGCGCGTTTGAGCGCCCTGGCGAAGGGAATCGACCATGGCGCCGCGCCCGCGCCGATATCGAGGATGCGGCCGATCCTGCGCCGCGCCGCAGCCGGCAGGCGCTTGACGGCCGCGGTGGCGGAAAGAAAGCTCGCGGGAAAGATCGCGGGAACCAGCTTCGAGAAGAACGCGGCGCGCTCCTCCGCGGTCGCACCGGTCTGGAGCGGACGGCCGCTTTTGACCGCCTCGGCGAGCATCGACCAGGGGCCCATCAGCATCTTTCCGATCATCGCCGCGTCGCCCATGTAGAGCGGCCTGGTTCGCACCAGATACTCGGCGGCGCTCGGCTGAAGGCGGTAGTTCTTCGCGGTTTTCTTCAGGTACCCCATGCCGCAGAGCGCGTTGAGCAGGCGGCGCGTTCCATGCTCCGAGGCGCCGGCCGCGCCCGCGATCTGCGCGGCGCCGGTCTTGCCGGCCGCGATATGGCTGAAGAGGTCGAGTTCGACTGCGGCGCCGAGCGCGAGGCCTCTCCACGCGAAGTTCATCAGTTCTTCGTATATCTGCAAGGGCGATGGACCCGAAGTTGACCGCGAAGTTGACCGACTCGATGGCATCGTTGGGTCCTCCCTTGCGGCGTGAGCGATGGCTCAGTCCAAGCGAATGATTAGCATCGAGCTGGCGCCTATGATCAACGGGCGGCGCGGCCTGGATATGGCTCGGCGCTTGTTGGAGCGTAGCGCGAGTGTTAAGAGATGACTACTGCGAGCGGGCGGGAGCTTGACCCGCCTGGCGCCGTACCCGATCGTATTGCGAGGAGAAACAGCGATGACCAACAAGGGATTTTCTCACGTCGGGCTTTCCACGCTCGACCTCGACAAGACCCGCGAGTTCTACGAGAAAGTGCTCGGTTTCAAGGTCGTGGTTGCCGATACGATCAAGATCAAGGAAGGCGGCGCCATCCGCCACATTTTTTTCGATACCGGCCGCGATCAGCTGCTCGCCTTCATGGAGCCTCGCGGCATTCCCGGTGTTCCAGTCGAGTACGACGCGGGCATCAACCGCGGACTAGGCACGCCGGCGGCCTTTTATCACTTCGCTTTCGAAGCCGGGTCGATCGCCGGGCTTGAAGATAAGCGCCGCGAACTCATCGACAAGGGCGTACAGGTGACCGACGTGGTCGATCACGGATGGGCGCACTCGATCTACTTCAAGGATCCGAACGGGATGTCGCTCGAGTACTGCTGCCTGGTCCGCAATTTCACTCAGGACGACGCCACGATGCAGGAGCGGTTCGAGGTTTCGATAAAGGCGCTCGGACTCGACATCGCCAACGCCGACGAGATCACGTCGGCCCGTGCGGACCACGAAAAGGCGAAGCATCTGCAGTAGGCGCATCGCGGGGCACGCCCCGCAGCCGCCGCACGCCTTATGATGAGCCGGGCGACTGCGCTCGCCATGGCGCTGTTATTTTCGTTGCCAGCGCTGCGTGCCGGCGCGGTCGCCGCGCCCGCTGATGTCGGGACGCCGCGCGCCGCGGTCACCAGCGCCATCGACGACGCCGTCGCGCTTCTCCATAACACCGCGATGCCCATCGAGCAGCGCAGACGCGAACTGCGCGCGCTCGCCGAGCGCAACCTCGACCTCGCGAGGATGGCCGAGAACGTGCTCGGAACGCATTGGACGGAGATGACGCCCACGCAGCAGCAGGAGTTCGTGCCGCTATTCGAAGCGTTCCTGGAGGATGCCTATCTGGGCGAGATCCAGGAGTACTCCAAGCTCAAAATCGAGATCGGGGCGGAAACGCTTGAGGGCGCCGATTTCGCCCGAGTCGGTGCCACCGTGCTCCAGCCGGGCGAAGATCCGATCGAAATCAGCTTCCTGCTGGAGCGCGGGCCGCGCGGCTGGCTGATGTACGACGTCGTGGTCGATGACATCGCACTGGTTTCAAACTACCGAGCGCAGTTCGATCGCGTGATCCGCACCGAGGGGCTTGGCGGGCTTGAAGCCACGCTCAGGATGAAACAGGCCAAGCTCGAGGCGATGCTCGGCGAGTAACGCGAGACGTCTGCACTAATGCCGCGAGCGCCGCTTCGGCCCGCGAATGGCGGCCGCGAATCGGCCGTTCGCGCGCGAAGGAGTTGCATATGCTCAAGTTGTTTTACGCCGTCGGCACCTGCGCCTTGGCCTCGCACATCGCCTTGGAAGAGGCCGGCGCCCGCTACGAAACCGTGCGGCTCGACTTTCGCGCCAGCGATCAGCGAAAGCTGGACTACCTGGCGATCAATCCCAAAGGCCGCGTGCCGGCCCTCGTGACCGATCGCGGCATCCTGACCGAGACTCCGGCAATTCTGGCTTTCGTCGCCCAAACTTTTCCGCAAGCCCGGCTCGCGCCGCTCGTCGACACGTTCGCGTTCGCGCAGGTGCAGGCGTTCAACAGCTACCTCTGCTCGACCGTCCATGTCGCCCATGCGCACCGCGTCCGCGGCTATCGCTGGGTGGACGCGGACGACGCCGCCGCGATCGCGGCGATGCAGAAGAAAGTGCCGCAATCGGTCGCCGAGTGCTTCGATCTGATCGAGCGCGAGATGTTCGCCGGCCCGTGGGTGATGGGGAAGGACTACACGGTCTGCGATCCTTACCTCTTTACGCTGGCGCGGTGGCTGGAAGCCGATGGCGTCGATTCGGCGCGCTTCCCTAAAGTGAACGGCCATCTTGGGCGCATGTCCGAGCGTCCCGCCGTGAAGAGAGCGCTCGAGCAGGAATTGTCGCCGAAATCTTCACCGGAATCCTCGCCGGCTGCATAGGCAATCCAGCGCATGGGTTGGGAGAACGTCGATCGCACGGCGCGCTCTAAGGGCTTCGATGGAGGAGAATTGCGTTGCACTGGCTGACTACATTTTCGGCGACACATCGGCAACTGCTCGATTGGTTCGTAACCCATCTGCCGATGAGGCCGGGAGATACCCTATCTGCCGCTCATGTACCGCAACTTTGTGAATGCGGGACTTATTTCGAGCCCGGATGGAAGACACGCAAATCGCCGGTAAGATAGACGCACTGCTCGAATTGGCGGGCAGCATGCCATCTTCAGGCAGCATCGCCTGTCTCGACGTGGATATTACGGTGTTCCGCCACTTCGAGGACGACGTTGTCGAACATATGCAAAAAACAAGCACGGAGTATGCGTTCCAGGACGATGGAGCGGGTGGGATGTGCGCTGGCTTCATGTTGTTTGAGAGGAGAGAGGTTGCTCTCGGAGTGCTGGAATCGGTCAAATCGCGCTTGCCTGAGGCGAAATCCGATCAGCCCGCGTTGAATCAGGTTATCACGAGGTCCGAGGCAATCCTGCTTCCGCCATCCATCGTCTGGACATACGGCTTGCATGGATTGGGCTTGTGGAACCTGGAATAGTCCCGCACAGCCCTCGCGGAATCGCCGCGCATCATGCCAACTGGACGATAGGCCTGGAGAACAAGATGATGCTGCCGCGAGCGGTCGTTGCTGAGCAGGTGAATCACGCCGCTGCCCAGGACTAAGGTCTCAAAGCTACCAATCAGATTGCCCCGAGACAGCCGAGCGGTGTCGTCTGGAGGTTGAGGCGACGCCGCGGCGTCCTTCGTGGCGTCGCGATCGAAAGCCATCAGGCGAAAGCGGGCGGTCTCACGTTCTCCCCAGCCTACCGGCTGACGATTCCGCCGTCGGCGGCGATATTCTGGCGGTTGATCCAACGCGCCGGCTCGCTGACCAGGAACGCGACGACGTCGGCAATTTCCTCGGGCTGTCCGAGACGGCCGAGCGGCGTCGTCTCGATCAGGCTGCGGCGCGCCGCGTCGTCGATGTTCGCGAGCAGCATCGCTGTCTCGGTGAAGCCCGGCGAAACTACATTGACGGTGATTCCGCGCGGCGCAACCTCCTTCGCGAGCGTGCGGCAGAATTGCTCGACCGCCGCCTTGCTGCCGAAGTAGCACGCGCCGCCCGGAACATTCAGGACGGTACCGATCGTCGATACGCAGACGATTCTGCCGCCGTCCGCCATATGACCCAGCGCCTCCTTGAGGCAGAAGTAAGTTCCCCTGGCATTGAGCGCGTAGGTTCGATCGAAATCCTCCGGGGTGATTTCCGCGAACGGCTTGAAACAGGCGTAACCCGCGTTGGCGACCAGGATATCGAGCCTGCCCAGGCGCGCGACGGTCTCGCGAAAGAGACGTGCGATGTCATCGAGGCGCGCGATGTCGGCCTGAATGGCGATCGCCTTGCCGCCCTGCCCCTCGATCTCACGCACCGCCGCCTTAGCCTCCTCGCCGCTGACGGCATAGTTGATCACCACGGATACGCCGTCGCGCGCGAGGCGCTCGGCGGTCGCGCGGCCGATACCTCGCGACGCTCCGGTCACTACGGCGACCTTCCCCGCAAGCTCGCTCATGCGCGCTCCTCCGCCGTTCGTCCTTGGAGCATCGCCCGCAGCGAGTTCAGCCATTGCGGCATCGCCTGCTCGAGCAACGCCGCGGAGTGCTCGCGTTCCGCGTCGGGGCATTCGACGCCGACCGACCATTCGACGAAGGCCCTGTTGCCATCGACGATTGGCGTCACGCGCGCGGTACCCCGGTAATAACTGATAGCTCCGAGCGGGCCGCACGATTCGTAGGTGTAGGAGCGGTCGAGATCCGAGTGGGCGAGCAGGCGCTGCCGGATGCGCGTGCCGTATTCGACGAAGTTGCGGATCGCCCCGACCGCGTCACCTGGTTTGCCGTCCTCGATGTGACTTTCGCTGACGCTCGCCACCCACTCGGGATAGCTGTTGAAGTCGCGGATCGCGCGCCACACCTGGTCGGCCGTCTGTTCGAAGACGGTGCTGTAATAAACTCGCGTCATCGCCGCTCTCCTGTCGGTTAATCTCGCGAAGACAGCCCCGAGCCCTTGGCTCGAAAGCGAGGCATCCGTCCCGCTGGAAGCTAGAACCCCGCGAAGAGAAGAATTGTGAAATTACTGGACGGCCCTGTAGATCGCGCGCCAAGGAATCTGGCGGATGCCGCTGGACTCACGTTCAGCGAATCCGGGGGGTATAAAAACCGTAGAGGAGGATGAGGAGCGGGCTTCCAAGACCGAGCGTTCGAGACGCAACTCGCGAGGTCGGCATGGCTGCTGGCCCAATCATTGGAGAGAGCGCGACCCTGAGTTTGCCGAACAGCTGCGAATGAAGGCTTGCCAGCTCGGGGAGGCTGAGGATAGCGCGGTAGGCTACGCAAAGAGAGACGCACTTTGAAGCGTTTGACGATGTACCTAGCGTTGGTGCCAGTGGCTGTTGTGCTCGGCGCACGCACCGCCGCCATGGATGAGGATGTGCGAAAGTTGGACACCTCGCGAGTGGCGCAGCGTACCTGCCTCGCGACGCATCAAAGCGACCCTCAGGCCTGCCAGGCTGAACAGGCAATGTTTGCAGCCGACCAGCAAACCATAGAAACACGTGCGAGCCCTGACCCAGCATACCAGCAGAGCGTTGCTCCTCAATAAGATCGAGTCGCTCGACCCATACAAAGAGGGGGAGCTCGAGGAGCGGCTGCGCCTGCGCAAGGAGATCGAGAAGATCGATGCAGCGGATTAAGCTGATCGCCGCCGACATCGCCGTCGCGATCGCGTTCGGGGCGGCCCTGTTCGCGTTGCTCAGGATGATATGAGCGAACGAACGATCGCCGGCGTGCCCCCCACCTCGCCTTATCCCGGGCTCGTGCCGCCGCCGCGGGAGCCCGCGAGGCCGATCGAGGTCGAGCGCGTGATACCCGCTCCCGTCCCGATGCGCGGTCCGGTCGGCCCGGGCGCGCGTCCCGTCGAGGCCGACGGCGGCGACGGTCCGTCGGAGACGGATCGATCACGCGGCCGTGTTGGCGGCGCAACTGGGCAACCGCGCCGCGCGGTCGGACGACGGCGGAGTTACTCGGTGCGTGGGTTGCGAAGTGGCTGATTCGGGTATAGGACCAAACTTTGCGCGGCGCCGATGCGCGCATGTATTTTTTCACTCCGGTGTTTAATCGATGCGACGATTCGTCTCCTTAATAAAAGATCCGGAGGTAGACGATGGATAGTCCGGTAAAATACGCCAAGAGCGGTGACGTTCACATCGCTTATCGCGTTTTCGGCGACGGCCCGCGCGACATGGT